>DASVSK010001073.1:0-21254 GCA_036388135.1 Pyrinomonadaceae bacterium
CGACGCTCAACCTCCCGAACGTGCAGGGCGCGGATTCGGGCAGCTACCGCGTCGTGGTGAGCAACGCGGCCGGCTCGGCGACGAGCGCGGTTGCAGTCCTGAGCGTCGAAACCGGGCCGGTTGCGCCCGCCATCACTTCGCATCCCGCCTCGCAGACCGTGGTCACGGGCGGCAGCGCACTCTTCGGCGTCATCGCGACGGGCACCGCGCCTCTCTCGTACCAGTGGTACAAGGACGGCGCGCTCATCCCGGGGGCCAGCGCGTCTTCGCTCAGCCTCTCGAACGTGCAGGAGTCGGCCGCGGGAGGCTACAGCGTCGTCGTCAACAACGCCGCGGGCACGGCGACCAGTAACACCGCCGCGCTCAGCGTCACCGACCAACTGCCCGGCCAGATCTACAACGTGCAGGGCTTCGCGCAGGCCGCGACCGGCGGCGGCCTGGTGCCCGAGACCGACCCGAACTACCGGAAGGTCTACACGGCGAACGACCTCGTGGCCGCGCTCGGCAGCAGGACGACGAAGGTCATCGAGATCATGAACGACCTCGACCTCGGCTACAACGAGGTGCCGGCCTCGGCGCGCACGGGCGCGTTGCGCGCGGCCGCCGCCCCGCTGCTCCACCCCGTCCTGATCGCCTCGGGCGTCAGCACCATCGACATCCAGGACAAGACGGGGCTCACCATCTTCTCGGCCAACGGGGCGACGATCCGCCACGCCGAGTTCAACATCAAGCGCGCCAACAACCTGCTTATCCGCAACCTGAAGTTCGACGAGCTGTGGGAGTGGGACGAGTCCTCGAAGGGCAAGTTCGACAAGCAGGACTGGGACTTCATCACGGTGGACATGACGAGCGACAACGTCTGGATCGACCACTGCACCTTCACCAAGGCTTACGACGGCGTGCTCGACATCAAGGGCGGGTCGAAGAACGTGACCATCTCCTGGTCTTCGTTCGTCGGCGACGGCGGCGGCCCGAACAGCTTCGTCCGCAAGCAGGTCGAGGCGCTCGAAGCGAACCGCTCGGCCTACGTGATGTACAACTTCCTCCGCATGAACGGCTTCAGCGTCGACGACATCGTCGCCGTCAGCCGCTCGCAGAAGAAGGGTCATTTAGTCGGCGCCAACGAGTTCGACGCGTCGAACGCGAACCACCGGCTGACGCTCCACCACAACTACTACCTGAACATGCAGGACCGCCTGCCGCGCCTGCGCGGCGGCAACGCGCACGCGTACAACGTCTACGTGAACAACGCGGAGGCGCTGGCCGACAAAGACCTTCGCAACGCCCGGGTCGCCGCGATGTCCGCGACGAACCGCGCCAGGCTCACGGGCGGCAGCGCCACCTACTCGTTCGACGTGACGCTCAACGGCTCCATCTCGACCGAGGGCGGCGCGGTGCTGCTTGAAAAGTCGCAGTTCGTGGACGTACTTTCGCCGCTGCGGAACAATCAGGTGAGCGCCTCTGAGCCGGAGTACACGGGGAAGATTCTCGCCCTCGACACGCTCTACAGCCTGCGCGGCGTCACGTTCCGCGGCGACAGCACCACGCCGGGCAGCCCGCTCGCGCCGGTGCCCGCGCCGGAACTGGCCTTCTCCTGGAACGGGTTCGCGACGCTCCCCTACTCCTACGCCCCGCACGACCCGAGTCAACTGCCTTCGCTGCTCGCGGGCGCGGAGGGCGCGGGCGCGGGCACTCTGTTCTGGCCGAAGGAGAACTGGTTGAAGACCGCGTACTAAGGCGGGATAGCCGGGCGGGCGGTCGACAGCCCGCGCCGTCCGGCTCCGTCCGTCACAACCCGGCTGACCATTCGGAGGCAGCGTCAACAGGCACACCCACTCTTCGCAGAGTGGTCGGCCGGTTGACGCTGCCTTTTTTAGAGGACGCGAACTCTAATTCCGGCCCCTTCGTGAACCCTGGAACATGACCTTTGCGGGCGCATAGACGGGAAGAAAGAAGCGCGCCCGGAAATCCACCCCGGGCGTTTGCCGCCTCGGCCTCGAAGAGCCAGTAACGCGGCTCGCCGCCGCTCAAACGGGTCGAGCAGTCGCCCTCGGGGGGTTCGCGCGCGCCGGCGTCGGTAGAGGAGGCCGCGCAGGCCGGACACGAACGCGGCGAGGCCGAAGATGATGAAGACCGAGCCGGCGACGGCGACGACCCAGCCAGGCGGGCGCGTCGGCTGTGTGCCCCACGCCATCATCCCGACCCCGATGAGGAGCGGTATCGTGCCCGCCCCGGCGAACAGGAGTCCGACGAAGACCGCGCCCCGGCCCTGCACGGGGACGGCCGTCCGCCCCTCGAAGTTGCGCAGCCGCCGTCTCGTGGCATCTCCCATGTTGCTCAGTCAGTCAGAATCGCGCCCGCGAAATACGCAGGCTTCGGCTCGCCCTCTCTTCTCTGATATCGCTGACGACCCGACGCGCCTCACTTCTTCGCGAGCGCGCCCGACGCCCACTCCTGTAGTGCGCGCAGAAACTCTTCGCTCACCTCGCCGGCACGCTCGCCGCCCGAGGCGGGCGTGAACAGGTGCGTGAGGTCGCGGAAGATGCGCAGCGTGACGTGCTTGTTCCCGGCCTCACCCATCGCGCCCGCCAGCGCGAGCGCGTGGTGCGGCATGACGAGGGCGTCGCGCTCGCCGTTCGCCACGAGCGCGGGTACGCGCACGCGCCGCGCGGTAGAGAGCGGGTCGTGCTCCGCGTGCTCGCGGAACCATGCGAGTTCGTCAGCGCCAGCGGCGGGCTTCGGCGTCGACTTCGCCTTCTCGAACATCCCCTTGATCTGCCGCGCGACGGCCGACCACTTCGTCTCATCCGACGGGTTAACCGCCCCCTGCATCGCCGCCTGGTAGAGAGACTGCTCGACGAGCACGCGGTCAACGGGTTGCGACGTGCCGGCCAGCAGCGCGACGGCCGCGACGCGCGCGTCCTCGGCGGCGAGGATGAGCGCCGTCTCCGCCCCCTCGCTGTGACCGACGAGTGCGATGCGGCCCTTGTCAATCTCGCCGCGCGTCAGGAGGTACGCGAACGCCGCGCGCGCGTCCGCGACGAGGTCGCGGTAGGAGCCGCCCTTCGCCGGCGGCGTGCTCTTGCCCACCCCGCGGTCGTCAACGCGGAGCACCGCGACGCCGTGCGACGAAAGGCGCTCGGCGATGAGGCGGTAGATGTTCGCCACGCCCGTGCCGTCGCGGTCCTGCCCGCCCGAGCCCGTGATGAGGACGGCCGCCGGGTGAGGCGCGGGCGCTCCCTTCGGAATGGTGAGCGTGCCGGCGAGCTTCTGCTCCCCGTTCTGGAACGTGACCTCCTCGGTCGTGTACGGGTCTTTCTCGGAAGGGGCGGGGCGGGCCGACGACGCGAAGACGACCGCCGCCAGGTCTTCCGCCCCGTGCCGCACTGCCCGGAGGCTCTGCGCGGGGACGGCGAAGAGGAGCGGGGTGGCGCGCGCCTCGTCGGTCCAGACCTCTAAGGCGAGGCCGAGGTCGGTCTGCGCGCGGAAGTGCTCGGTCGTGACCTTCTGACCCTTCACGTCGAAGGACTCACGGCCGACCGGCTCTACCGTCACCCTGAAGGGGAGCGCCTGCGACGGGAGCATCGCGGCGAACGTCTGCGCCCCGCCGCGCCGCGCGTCGTAGCGCGCGAAAAGGAAGATGAAGTGATGCCATACGCCGTTCTCAAGCAGAACGTCGGGTCGCGCGTCCACGGTCTTCTCCGGCTGCCCGGCGGCCAACACCTTCGTTCCCGCGGCCGTGAACTCCTGCGCCAGTGCCTTCGCGCCGTTGACCTCCATCTCGAAGCGCGCGGGCCGGCCGTCGGCTCCGACCGCGGTCAAGACCTTGAGCTTCGCCCCCCCGAACGCGGCGTCCGCCTCAGCGCGGCGCGAGCCGTCCGCGTTCGTCGTTATCTTGTAGCTCTCGGTCCCGAACGTCTGCCCCCCGACCCGGGTCGTGTAGCCGCCCGCGGACTCCTGCGCGAAGACGTGAGACGCGCCGCCCGCGACGAGTGCCGCGATGCATACCACGAGCACGTGAAGTAGTGGTTTCATGACCTTGCTCCTACATGAGAAATCGCGGGCTTGGTGGTCGTCGTGTGGCAATCACGGGAGAATGGCTCGGCCACATGCGCGCTCGGGTGTTACGGCCGTTCTCAGTCAGCGCCGCGTTTCAAAGTTGATGTCAGGTTTCGACATCAACGGCGAGAACTCGGCTGAGCGGGAGCGGCCACCCTGCACGCGGCTCCATGCCCAAACACCAGCCACGCGAAACAGATTGCAAAGATCGCATATACAACCAGGGTAGCTATCAGGGGCACACTCACGCCTTGAGAGAACTGTTGTTTTGCCAGGGCGAGCGCGCCGACGACGAAGTGAACGCAATTGCCCAGGGAGAGTGGCCTTGAGTAAATCCCCCCGATCATATTGTCCTTCGCGGTCCAATTCGTAAGGGCGAAGGCGAAGTACGTAGCGCCGAGTAGCTGAATGAGGACGGACAGAGGTTCCGCCACGGGCGAGCCCATGGCCCGCAGTAATTCTGAGGGGGCGAACGACCCGGCTAAACCGGCAAGGCCGAGTACCAGGCTACTTGTTACCATCAACATCTTCGTATTCACGAATTGAACTCCACCGTGCGATAGAAACCTAACGCCCGGCAACACCCGCGCCCCTGACGGGTGGCCTTTTCGAGGCGGCGATTTCCTTTTCCGAAGTTAGCGTGCCCGCCGCGTCCGCCCCTCGGGCGCGGCTGTCACCTGACCCGTCTTCTCGATCCTGCCCGCGCGCTCCGCCTGATTCTCGGCGCGCTCTTCGGGGCCGAGGGCCTCGGCCTTGGCGATGTGCAGGGCGGAGCGGATGAGTCCGAGGTGCGTGAAGCCCTGCGGGTAGTTGCCCAGCAGCTCGCCGCTCACGGGGTCTATCTCTTCGGCGAGCAGGCCGAGGTCGTTGGCGTAACCGACGATTCTCTCGAACAGCGCCCGCGCCTCGTCCACCCGCCCGGCCTCGGCCAGACAGTCCACCAGCCAGAAGCTGCACAGCGCGAAGGTGGCCTCGCCGCCGGGCAGCCCGTCGTCCGAGAGGTAGCGGTAGACCAGCCCGTGCGAAGTTAGGCGCTCGCGTATCCTCTCGACGGTCGAGACGACGCGCGGGTCGGTCGCGGGCAGGAACCCGACCTGCGGGATGACGAGCGCGCAGGCGTCAAGGGCCTCGTCGCCGAACGCCTGCGTGAACGCGCCCGCCTCCTCGTCGTAGCCTTCTTCGAGAATCGCCCCGCGAATCTCTTCCCGCGTCCTCTCCCACAAGTCGACGTCGCCCGGCAGGCCGTCCGGCGCGGCCATCCTCACGACGCGGTCGAGCGCGACCCAGCAGAGCAGCTTGGAGTAGAGGAAGTGGCGCGGCCCGCCGCGCACCTCCCAGATGCCGTGGTCCGGCTCGCGCCAGAGCGCGACCGTCTGGTCGGCCATGTGGCGCAGCGTGTCCCACAGCTCCGGCCGGACGGGGCGGCGCATGCGCTCGTGGTAGAGGTACGCGGCGTCAATCACCTCGCCGTAGATGTCGAGCTGCTTCTGGTCGAAGGCCCCGTTGCCCACGCGCACGGGGCGCGAGCCGCGGTAACCCGCGAGGTGTTCGAGCGTGTGCTCGGGCAGGTGCGAGCCGCCGTCGATGCGGTACATGATCTGTAGCTCGTTGCCGCAGGGGATGCAGAGGCGGTCGAGCCACTCGAAGAAGTCCGTTGCCTCCTCGTGGTAGCCGAGGAGTTGGAGGGCGTAGAGGATGAGCGACGAGTCGCGCAGCCACGTGAAGCGGTAGTCCCAGTTGCGCACGCCGCCCAACTCTTCGGGCAGGGAGGTGGTCGGGGCGGCGACGAGCGCGCCCGTCGGCTCGTAGGTCAGGAGCTTGAGGACGAGCGCGCTACGCCTGACGAGCTGTTCGTAGGGCCCCTTGTACGTGCACGTCTCCGACCACTCGCGCCAGTATTCGAGCGTCTGTTCCAGCTCAAGGTCTGCGTCGAACTGCGGGGGTGAGACGGAAGCGTCGTCGTCCCCGGCGAGGTAGGTGAGCGCGACCCACACGCGCTGACCGGCAGCGACTTTGAAGCGCGCGGCGACGCCGCCGGAAGCGTCTTCCCGGAAGGCGGCGGGGCAGGAGAGCGCGAGCGCCTCGCGCCCGCCGCGCGCGACGACGCCGCCGTCATGAGGGTGGAACGTGACGTCGGCGCGAGCGTAATCGAAAGTCGGTCGGAAGCTGACCTCGACCTCGGCCTCGCCCGACAGACCTTCGACCAACCTGATGACGCGGTAGTGAGAGGCGATGTCTTCGCCCTCGTGACGCTGGTTCAGCCGCTCGACGGGCATCAGGTCGGTGAGGCGGAACCGGCCGCCGCCGGTCGAGAAGACCGTGGCGAGCACGTTCGTCCCCTCGACGTAGGCGCGCGAGGCGGCGGCGCGGCGTTCGGCAGGGCCGACGCGGAAGTGCCCGCCCTTGTCCTTGTCGAGCAGACGGCAGAAGACGGCGGGGCTGTCGAAGCGCGGCCAGCACAGCCAGTCTATCGAGCCGTCGCTCGAAACCAGCGCGGCCGTGTGCGCGTCGCCGATAAGCGCGTAGTCGCGGATGGGCCGGTACTCGTTCTCCCTCACACCTCTCCCCCAGGGTTAGCTTGACGACGCCCTGCGGCCGTGCGGCCGACGCCTCAGTATCGTGTGACCCGCTGCGTCAGGCCGCCGTCGACGTAACAGGTGCCGCCGGTCACGTAGTCTGCCTCGGCGCTCGCGAGGCGGGCGGCGACCGCCGCCACCTCTTCGGGCCTGCCGAACCGCCCCCGGGGGATTTCCGACACCGCCTCCTCTTTAGCCTTCGGGTCTTCGAGTACGGCCCGGTTGATGGGCGTGGCGATAGCGCCGGGCGCGATGTTGATTGCGGTCGGGGGTTGTCAGCGGGTACGTTAGCACGCTTTCCAATGAATGCCACAAAGCCCCACTCGCTTCCAGCCTTCGCCGGCCACTCGCCGAACTCGGGGTCGGACATGCGGTAGTGCCGGACGAGCGAGAACTCATTCTTTTCGACGAAGCTGCCCGGCGTGCGGGGCGGCGTAAGTGTTATCACTTACGCCGCGGCCGCGCCGACATCTTCCCCGCCTGAACCTGCTTCTCGCCGGGGCTCTTCTCGCCGGGCAGCTTGGCTTCTTTCTCGCCCGCCGCCGCGGCGGCCTTCTCTATCTCGGAGTTGACCTCGCCCCCGACGAGGATGGCCGCGCCCGTCAGGTAGAACCAGAGCATGAGGATGACGACCGCGCCGAGCGAGCCGTAGACGGCGTTGTAGGTGTTGAAGTAGCGGAGGTAAAGGCGGAAGCCGAGCGAGCCGGCGAGCCACAGCGCGACGCCGACGACCATCCCGGGCAGCACCCAGCGGAACCTCTGCTCGTGTAGGTTCGGGGCGAAGTAGTAGATGAGGCCGAAGGCGAGGAAGACGAACGCGAGCACGAGGAGCCACTGGATGACGCCCCAGGCGGCCGCGAACGCGCCGCCGAGTCTCAGCGCGCCGGACAACGCCTCGGCGACGTGCCCGCCGTAGAGCACCAGCACCAGCGCGGAGATGATGAGCACGCCGAGCGCGAGCGTCAGCCCGGCCGCCACCAGTCGGGCCCTCCACCACGGGCGCGCCTCGCGGACGTGGTAGGCCGTGTTCAGCGTGTCGATGATGGCGAGCATCCCGTTCGAAGCGGCCCAGACCGAGGCCAGAAGCCCGAACGTCAGCTTGCCGCCGCTTCCGCCCTCGGTCACTTCGTTGACGGTGTCGTAGACGAGCGCGTAGGCGGAGCGGGGCGCGACCCTTGCGAGGAGTGAGAACAACTGGTCGCGCAGCTCCGTCCCCGTCTGCGCGAAGAGGCCGAGCAGCGCGATCAGGCAGAGCAGCAGCGGGATGAGCGCGAGCATGAAGTAGAAGCCGAGGATGGCCGCCCGGTTGAAGATGTCGTCTCTATTCATCTCGCGCCAGACGCGCGCGGCCAGCTCCCTCGGCGTGAGGCCGCCGAGACTCAGCAGGACTTTGAGAGGGGCGTACATGGGCGCTGACGTTCAACCCTTTCCGAAAACGCCAACGGTAACACGGCGCGCCACGGCGGAAGAAAAAAAAGGCCGCCGCCCTACGTAAACACGGTAAGGCGGCGGCCCTCAGTCGCAGGAGGGAGTCGTTCGTGCGTATCCGCTACATCTTTTTCTTACGCCCCGTCACGGAGTCTTCTGCATCGTGATCATGACCAACGGCGCGTCGCCCGGCGTGCGGCTGTAGGCGACCCAGTAGCCGGCCTGCGGGTACATCGTCATCCGGTACATCGAGCCGTCGGACTTGGCCTCGATCTCCGAGCCGAGCACCGCGGCGGGCGCGGGCGCGGCGGCGTCCTTACCGATGTAGGTGGCGATGACGGCGCTCGCCTTCCCCGCGGTGTAGTAGACCCTCGCGCGCTCGCGTTCGCTGAAGACGAAGAAGTCCATCACGTCAGACTTCTCCTGCGGCTTGCCGAGCTTGGCGCGCACGTCCGACGCGCTCATGCCGAGCTTGACGCCCCTGTACTCGCGGTAGAGCGGCTCGGGCGAAGCCTTCGCGGCGACGGTTTCGCCTGAAGGGGTTGATGCGACGTGCGTCTGCGTCTTGTCGGCCGGGGCGGCGGGCGGGGTCGCCGGCTGCGGCTGCGGCTGAGTCTGCGGCGTCCGGGTCGCGGCCTGCGTGGCGGTCGCCGCGTTCTGCGCCGTGGCGGATTGGGCAAGAGAGAGCAGCAGAGCGACGGCCGCCACGGCGGCGGGCGTTGTGCGCGACAATTTGAAACCCTTGAACATCCAGGTTGTGCCTCCGTGGGTGGTCGAAATCTACACCCCGACCATAGCAGGGAGGCGTCGCCGGGGCGACAGTGTTACCACCCATCCCGCGTAGGTATTTACACTTATTTGCGCGTGAGGGGCGGGGCAGGACTCTCAGGACTTCTCGCCGGCCTGGGTGCGGTCGAGGACGTAGCGGGCGATCTCGACGCGGTTGCCGAAACCCTTCTTGGCGAGGATGTGGCTGATGTGATTCTCAACCGTGCGGACGCTGATGCCGAACTCGGCGGCTATCTCCTTGTTCGAGAGCCCGCGCGCGACCGACCCCGCCACGCGCACCTCCGCCTCCGTCAGCGCCTCGTCGTTGAAGGGGGCGTGCTGCGCCGCGTCCGCCTGCGTTGAGCCGACGAGGCGGGCTATTTCGGCGTGGGTGCGCTGCACGCGTTCGAGTATGCCGCGGATGACGGCGACCAGCTCGTCCGGCTCGAACGGCTTGGTCAGGTAGGCGTCAACACCCGCGCGAAAGCCCTCGACGCGGTCGGACGTTTCGTCCTTCGCCGTGAGGAAGACGACGGGCGTCAGCGCCGTGCGCGGGCTTGAGCGGAGCTGGCGGGCGAGCTGGTAGCCGTCCATGCCGGGCATGCGCACGTCGCTGACGACGAGGTCGGGCACGCTCTCGGCGACGCGCACGAGCGCCTCGGCCCCGCCGCGCGCCGTCACCACGTCGAACCCTTCGCCCCGCAGGCACGCGCCGACGGCCCGCAGCAGGTTCGGCTCGTCGTCAACCACGAGTAAACGCTTCGACATCTTCCCTCTCCTCGTCCGTGGCGACGCCGCCCTCGTCCCGCCACGCCGGCAGTCGCACCGTGAAGGCCGTCCCCTTATCTGGGCCGGGCGGCGGGCTCTCGACCGAGATGCTCCCGCCCAGACGCCCCACGATGCTGCGGGCCAGGTATAGCCCGAGGCCGACGCCCGGCGCTTCCGCGTATTCGGACGGGAAGTCCGCCGCGTCGCGCCCGCCCGCGGGCCGGGCGGCGGGACGCCCCCTGAAAAACTTCTCGAAGACGAAGGGCATGTCCTCGGGCAGGATGCCGACGCCCGTGTCGGACACGGTGATGTCCACCGACCCGCGCTCGACGGACTCGCGCGCGCCTACGCGGATGCGACCGCCCTCGGGCGTGTACTTGACGGCGTTCTCGATGAGGCCGCACACCACGCGCCGGAGCGCCTCGCGGTCGGTCGAGACGTGCGGCACCTCGGCCGGCAGGCCGATTTCGAGCGTCAGCCCGTGCACCTCTGCGGTGTGAGCCTCGACACGCGCGCAGGCCGCGACCACCTCCGCCGGGTCGACCCTCGCGCGCGCGACCTTGTAGGCCCCCGACTCGATGCGCGACAGGTCGAGGAGGTTGAGGACGAGGTCTATCTGCCGGTCGCACTCGGCGGCGATGGTGTCGAGATATTCGCGCCGCTCCTCCTCGCCCTGCCCCCCGCGCTGCAAGACGCGCGTCAGCGTCTTGATGGTCGTCAGAGGCGTGCGCAGTTCGTGCGAGACGCTGGAGACGAACTCCGACTTGAGCTTGTCCAGCTCCTTCAGGCGCTCCTCGCGCTCGGCTATCCGCGCGGCCATCGCGTTGAAGGCCGCGCCCAGCTCGCCTATCTCCCCGCCGCCAGCCGCCGGCGCACGCGCCTCAAGGTCGCCCGCCCCCAACTCCTGCGCGGCGCGGCGCAGGCGCGTGACGGGGCCGACGATGCCCCGCGCGATGAGGAGCGCCGCCGCGACGGCGCAGAGCAGGGCGACGAGGCTGTAGAGCGCGTGGCGGTAGAACTGCCGGAGGGCCGGCTCGTACAGCGTCGAACTGGGGATGCCGACGCTGACCACGCAGTCCGTGTCGCCCGCGCGCGCCAGCCCGTAGACCCGCCTGACGCCGTCGTAAGGGCTCTCCATCTCGACGACCGCCGTCTTCCCCGAGCCGAGCGAGGCGAGCAGCGGAGCCCCGCTGACGGTCAGGTCCACCGGCTCCGTGGTCGTCTGCCTGCGGTAGAGGCGGCGACTCTCGGAGTCGAAGACGGCGATGACGGCGCGCTCCGACATCTCGATGTCGCGGAACAACTCGCTGATGGCCGCGCCGTCCACGCGCGCCATCACCGCCCCCCCATCCTCGGCCGGGACGGCGAGGGCGAAGACCGGCCGCTCCTCGTCGAGCGTGCGGTCGGTCGCAATCGCCCACGAGCCGCGACCGCGAATCTCCGACAGGAGGTAGTCGGTCAGCGCGGGCGGCGGCGGCTCACTGCCCGCGGGCTGTGCGACGACGGTCTCGCCCGCGCGGTCGATGACGCGCGCGTCTATCCAGTAAGGGCGCGTCTGCGCGGTGAGTCGAAGGTGCTCTGCCAGTTGGGGGGAGCGAAGCGAGCGCTGTTCGCCGGCCTCCGTGGCGAGCGTCGAAAGGGGCTGGCGCTGCGCGTCTATCCAGCGCTCGAAGGCGACGGCGGCCAGTTCCGCCTGCTGCCTCAGCGCCTCGTCGAGCTGCGAACGGTTGCTGCGCCAGACGCCGCGCATGTCCGCCACGCCGACTACCGCCAGCGGGACGGCGACGACGACGGCCAGCACCAGCAACCGTCCGCGAATGCCCAAAAGCCTTCCCCTTTCAAACGCCGCCCGGCGCGGGACGCGACGGCCCGCGACCCCGGCCGCCGACATCTCGCGAAAAGATAGCCTTGCCGCAAAGTATACCAACGCACTCCGGTGCCGGCATAAGGGTAAACACTCACGCCGCCTGAGTGTTCACACTGTTTCGCGCGGGCGGCGCGGCGCGCTAGCCTCTGGATGACTTTAATCGAAGCGGGGGTTTTGGTGGCGGCAGTTATGGTCTTTCGCGAGGGCGACAGAGAGTATCGGGGCACGTCGGCGCTGGAGATCGTGCAGGCGCTCAGGCGGGAAGCCGCCGGGGGCGACGGCGCGGGCCAGACCCTTCGGCAGTTTCTACGCGACTCGCTGGAGCGGCTCCGCGACCGCATCCCGCTGCGGGAACTGGACGTGAGCGACCGGCTCGACGAAGAGATGCTGGCGCTCAGCTACCTCTACCTGCGCGACGAGTTCGGGGCGGGAGAGTTGTCGGAGGTGCCCGGCCGCCAGAGCTGGGCGCACACCCTTTAGCGTTGACGACTGTGACGACCGCCATCACCCATCAACCGGGCCCCCGGAGGGCTCCCCTCACCTCCCGCGGCCGGCGGCCGAAGTAAGGAGTCAGGCAGTGAGCAAGGCAACCAGTTTCTCAGACGAGACGGAAGGAAGTACGACGTCGGGGGGCGTCCGCGTACACGCCGCGTTAAAAAGAGTCGGGATTTACCTCGCCGCCGCCCTCGCCGTCTTCCTGCTCGGACTCGGGCCGATGTGGCTGAAGGTGCGGGGGGCTGCCGCCCAGCGCGACGCGGCGAGGCGCGAGCTGCGTCTCAGCCAGACGCAGGTCACGCTGGCCTCGGCCGCCATCGACGCCCGCCGCGGCGAGTACGAGACCGCGCGACAGACGGCGAGCGATTTCTTCACCGCCCTGCGAACCGAGCTGGACGCCGGCGAGGATTCGCCGTTCAGCCCGCGCCAGCGCGAGGCGGCGACGCCGCTCCTCGAACGGCGCGACGATATCATCACTCTCCTCGCGCGCAGCGACCCGGCCTCGGCCGAGCGCCTGTCCGACCTCTACGTCTCTTACCGGGCCGCGGTCTACGACGTCCTGTTAAAATAAGCGCGTGGCAGACGAGGCCGGGAAAGGGGCGAAGTCGTGCGTGACGCGAGGGCGTTGACACAGGGTACTTCGGACGCGCGTTGAGCCGTCCGACCGCACAGCCTCCCGAACGGCCGCCGCTCGACACGGAACGGCGCGAGCTGCTCGCGCGGCTCGAAGACTGGCTGGAGACGCCGATGCTCGTGCTCGGCTTCGTCTGGCTGGCGCTGCTCATTCTCGAATTCACGCGCGGCCTTTCGCCGCCGCTCGAAGCCGCCGGGACAGTCATCTGGGTCGTCTTCATCCTGGACTTCGCACTGAAGCTCACGCTCTCACCCGACAAGTCTGATTACCTGAAGGCGAACTGGCTGACGGCCCTCGCGCTCGCCGTCCCGGCGCTGCGCGTCTTCCGCATCTTCCGCGTCGTGCGCCTGCACAGGGCCGCACGCGCCGCGCGGGGCTTGAGGCTTTTCCGGGTCGTCAGCTCGCTCAACCGCGGCATGCGTGCCCTCGGCGCGACGATGCGTAGGCGAGGCTTCGGATACGTGCTCGTTCTGACCGTCATCGTCGCGCTCTCGGGCGCGGCGGGCATGTATGCCCTTGAGAATGAGCGCCCCGACGGGCGGGGCTTCGACTCGTACGGCGAGGCGCTGTGGTGGACGGCGATGGTGATGACGACGATGGGGTCGGACTACTTCCCGCGCACGACCGAGGGGCGCGCGCTCTGCTTCCTGCTCGCCGTCTACGCCTTCGCCGTCTTCGGCTACGTGACGGCGACGCTCGCCACCTTCTTCGTCGGGCGCGACGCCGAGAACGACGAGGCCGAGGTGGCCGGCGCGGCGCAGGTCGAGAGCCTGCGCGCCGAGGTCGCCGCCCTACGCGAAGAGCTGCGCGCCTTCGCACGGCGGGAGGGCGGCGGTTGAATCTGTAGGTCGTCACCGTCTTCGTGTTCCTCGTCGCGGCCGTCGTGCCGCCCGCCGCCGCGCGGGTGCCCGTCGACCTGGCACTGCCCCCTTAGGTGGAATTACTCATCGGGCGTAAGTGTTAAGCCTGACGCGTGCCGCCACACCGGCCCCTTATTCTTACCGGAACGCCCGGTCCATGATGTACATCGGTTGAATTATAATTCCGGGCACGCGAACATCGTTTCCCGGCGAGCTATCATCTCTATGAATATGGCGAGCGACGCGGCCACGAACAGACTTACGGCGGCGCGGGTTTTAATAATCCTGGGCGTGCTGGTCTCGCTGTGCGTCTCCGACAACGTAGGCCCGCGCCTCCTGCCGCTGCCGTCCGTCTCTGAACTTGCCTCGACTCCGCAGACGTTCTATTCGGGGGAGGCCGCTTCGCGCGCGCCCGCGCGCGGTAAGACCGAGGGCGCGCGCGTCGAGATGGTCACAACCCCGCAGAGCCGCGCCGGGGCCGAGCGCCAATCTCCGCACGCGGCGGGCGCGCCGAAGTTTGAACTCGCCGCCCCTCCCGCCCCGCGCTCCCTGAGCCGGGAACTCTATCCGCCCTCCGCAGAAAGCTCCGAGCCTTTCGCACGGCCCAAAGGTCGCGCGCCTCCTCGTCTCGTCTAGTTAGACAGTCACCACAGAGTTTCGGTCCTGCCGCGCGTGCGCATTCATTTTGCGCGCGGCCGCACACGTCTATCTAACCGGCCCCGAGCGCCGAGGCGACTCCGGGCGGACGCGAGGAGAGAACATGGATACCAACCTTCTTTACGCGCTCATCGGCGCGCCCATTTTATTCGTTGTCATCGCGTGGATCGTCGTCCACTCACGTAAACAACACCAGAAGAACCTCCGGCAGACGAGCATCAGGTCGCGGGAGCAGCATGCGACGCACGCGCGCGCGTCCGGCGTTGAAGAGATAGGCTGAAACCATGACGAGAGATACACCTGTTACCGGGGCGGCCACGTCGTCGAGCCGCTACGGCGTCGCCGTGCTTTCGGTGGCCCTGGCCTTCGCGCTGACGCGGGCGCTGTGGCCGTGGGTCGACCCGCACCCGACGCCGCTGTTCCTGGCGGCGGTCATGCTCTCGGCCCTCTACGCGGGACTGGGCCCGAGCCTCGTCGCCACGGCGCTGGCGGCGCTGGTAGTAGACTACTTCTTCATCCCGCCGACGTCCGGCATCGAGCTGAGCGTGGACAACGCGGTGCGCACCGGCATCTTCGTCGCCGTGGCGCTGCTCATCAGTTGGGTAGACGCGGCGCGCAGGAGGGCCGAAGCCGACCTCCGCCGGCAGGCCATGCAGCAGGCGGCGGTCGCAGAGCTGGGACAGCACGCACTGTGCGGGACTAACCTCGCGGGGCTGACGGATAGGGCCGTCTCCATCCTCTCCCGCAGCCTCGACGCCGAGAGCGTGGCGCTGTGGGAGTACCACCCCGAGAGCGAGGCTCTGGCTGTGCGGTCGAGTGTCGGCTGGACGGCGGAGTTCCTGAAGGAGGCGACCGCGGACGCCATGTCCGAGTCGATGATGAGCCGCGCCCTCTTCTCCACGGAGCCGGTCGTCGTCGGACACACGGCGACGGACCCGCGCCTCGCCGAGCCGCCCCGCCTGAGGCGCGAGGCGCGCGGCTGCGTGAGTGTGGCCGTCGCCGGGCGCGTCGAGCCCTTCGGCGTGCTGAGCGCCTACACGGACAGCCCGCGCGGCTTCACCGAGGATGACGTCCACTTCGTCCGGTCGGTCGCCAACGTGCTCTCGGCCGCCGTCGAGCGGGGCCGGGGTGAGGAGGAGCGCTCTCGGCTCCTGCGCGGTGAGCGCGAGGCGCGGCGGGAGGCCGAGGAGGCGAGCCGCGCCAAGGACGAGTTCCTGGCGATGGTGTCGCACGAGTTGCGCACGCCGCTCGGCGTCATCACGGGCTGGGCGAAGCTGCTGCGCGACGGCGGCGTGGACGAGCAGACGGCCGGGCGCGCCCTCGAAATGATCGAGCGTAACGCCCTGCTTCAGAAGCGCCTGATCGAAGACCTGATTGACGTCTCGCGTATCATGGCGGGCAAGCTGCGCGTCGACTACCGGCCGACCGAACTCCCGCCCGTCGTCGAGGATGCGGTCGCGGCCGTGGCGCTGTCGGCGAAGACGAAGGGCATCCGAGTAGACGTCGAGTGCGGCCGCGAGGCCGGCGTGGTACTCGGCGACCCGGAGCGTTTGCAGCAGGTGGTCTGGAACCTGCTCTCCAACGCCGTCAAGTTCACGCCGGAGGGCGGGCGCGTCGGGGTGCGTGTGGAGCGGGTCGGCGCTTCGGCGCAGATCACCGTCAACGACACGGGCCGCGGGATCAGCGCCGACCTGCTGCCCCACGTCTTCGAGCGATTCCGCCAGGGCGACAGCGCCGGAGCCGGCAGGTGTCAGGGTCTCGGGCTCGGGCTCTCCATCGTGCGTCACCTCGTCGAGGCGCACGGCGGCACGGTCGAAGTCGAAAGTGCGGGCGAGGGCCGCGGGGCGACGTTCCGCGTCCGCCTCCCGCTCGCGCCCGCCGACTCCCACGTCCCGCATGTCAGGGACGGCGAGGTGATCTGCATCGTCGACGGCGGCGCGCGCGCGCTGACGGCCGGGGCCGCGCGTTTTACAGAGGCGGGCGCGGAAGACCTGCGCTGACCTCGGCGTGCACTCTCAAGTGACGGGCTCGAAGGTGGGGGAACGTATGAATGAGGCCGTCGCGGCGGCCCTCCTCTTTGCGGCGGTCGGGCTCCTGTTCGTCGGCCTCAGCGTTCCCCTGCTCCGCGGGAGGGTCACGCCGCGCTCGTCCTACTATTTGTAATGCTGCTCTCCGTAGTCATAATGGCCGTAGACAGCCACGGCGCTCAGAAGCGGTTGTGACGACAGCGGACGTGTTCGGCAAGCCTTCAGATGGCCGGGTCCGCCCTATCGGCGGTGTGTCCGCAGGGCTTCACGTCCGGTTAACACAGTAGATGCCCATCGTTAAAAGAAACCTCTCGAAGACCTTCAAAAACTTCTTCGACTCGGAGAAGTCGAGCGGCGTGCTGCTCATCATCTGCACGGCCATCTCGCTGGCCGTCACGAACTCGGCCGCCGGCGAGGGCTACACGGGGCTGTGGCACGCCTACGCCGGCGGCCTCAGCATCGAGCACTGGATTAACGACGCGCTGATGGCCGTCTTCTTCCTCTTCATCGGGCTGGAGCTGGAGCGCGAGCTGTACGTCGGCGAGCTGTCCGACTTCCGCAACGCGCTGCTGCCGATAGTCGCCGCGCTGGGCGGCATCGCCGCGCCCGCGGCGATTCACTTCGCCCTCAACGCGGGGACGCCGACGCGGGCCGGCGTCGGCATCCCGATGGCCACGGACATCGCCTTCGCCCTCGGGGTGCTTGCGCTCCTGGGGAGCCGCGTGCCGGCCTCACTGAAGGTGTTCCTGACGGCGCTCGCCGTGATGGACGACCTCGGCGCGATTATCGTCATCGCCGTCTTCTACACGGCGGGACTCTCGTTCGCGTATCTGGCCGGCGCGCTCGCGGTCTTCGGGCTGCTCGTCGCACTCAACCGCCTGCGGGTGATGAGCCTGCTGCCGTACCTCCTGGGGGGCGCGCTGATGTGGTTCCTGATGCTGAAGTCGGGCGTGCACGCGACTGTCGCCGGGGTGCTGCTCGCCTTCGCCATACCGTTTACGGGCAAGGAGGACGACGCGGAGTCGCCCTCGCACAAGCTCGAACATTTTCTGCATAAGCCCGTCGCCTTCGTCATCCTCCCCCTTTTCGCGCTCGCCAATACCGCCATCGTCATCGGCGCGGACGCCCTGCCGGGTCTCACTGCCAACAACAGTCTCGGGATTATCTCGGGACTCTTAATCGGCAAGCCGCTGGGAATCACGCTGCTGAGTTTTATCGCCGTCGCGGTCGGCGTCTGCCGCCTGCCGCTCGACTTGAACTGGAAGCATGTCTTCGGCGCGGGATTGCTCGGCGGCATCGGCTTCACGATGTCGATCTTCATCACCAACCTCGCCTTCCCCGGCCAGTCGGAGGCCGTCAACGCCTCGAAGATGGCGATCCTGCTGGCGTCCCTGACGGCGGGGACGGCCGGCTTCCTGTGGCTCAAACTGCTGGGCCGGCCCGTGGCCGGCGACGACGACATGGACGCGATGGATTTCGCCTCGACCGAAGTGTGAGTCGGGGGCGATGAAAGCTTCGCGCCGGAGCCGGGTTTGTGCCGGACAGCGCCGCTACCGTCTCGGCCTTCGGGGGCCGCCCGTGTTCTCACGCCGCAGGTATGTGTGCGGCGGCGGATTGTCCCCGCAAGAAACCTGTTGGTACTATTAACGGATTAGATGCGAGGAGTGATCCAGTCGACGAAGTACCCGCGCGTGCGCACGGTCGTGGTGATCGGCGTGCTCGCGGCGCTGTGCTTTTCGGTGGGCGAAGGACTCCGCCTCCTGCCGCTGCCTTACGCCCCGTCCGGCCCGTGCGCGCTCGCCGACTCCCGCGCGGACGTATCGAATTACGAACGCGTCCGGCAGAATCAGTTCAAGCCCGGCTCGCTGGGACTCCCGCCCCGGGCGCAGATGAACCTCCAGTATAAGCAGACGCACTGCGCCCCCGCTCCCGGCTGCGTGCTGCCGCCCCCCCATTGCGCCGCCCGCCGCTCTGGCGCGCGGTGGCGGGCGCAACATGACCTGTCCGCTTCAGTCCGCGGCCCCGTGGGCCGCGCGCCCCCACACGCGGCCTAGCCCTCCGCCAGGAAATACCAACCGCCTTTTCATCCGAGACTGGCCCGGCCTATTTGCCGCCGACGCGTGCGCGGCCGGGTAGGGGTTTCCGCCTTCACGGCAGGGGGATTCGTCATGGATGTTGTCACCGTCTCCGCCGCGGTCGCCCTGTTGGCGATCCTGCTGGCGTGGTACGCCTTGCTGGAATACGAGGACGGGCGCCGCGGGTAGAATGTTCGCGGCCCGAAAGGCTTGGCAGGGGGGAGACCGGCGCGGCGCGATGCGCGCTCCCGAACGCCCCGCGAGTGACCACGTTGCCCGCCCGCGCGGGCGGGCCAGCGGACATCACCCGCGAGGGCGAGCGTCTACATGCCGGGTGGGCTGCTGAGCGTTTTTATCTCTCGTCGGTTATCTTCAAGGATGTCCGCGTGAGCGACCGTTAATCCGTCAGGAGGCGTCGAACGTGCCGCACGAACTCCCGCTGTTAAAAGACCTGCTCGTACTCCTGCTGGCCTCGGTGCCGATCTCGTTCATCTTCCACCGGCTGCGGCTGCCGACCATCGTCGGCTTCATGATCGCGGGCGTCGTCATCGGCCCCTACGGGCTCGGGCTCATCCGCGACGTGCACGCCATCGAGGCGCTGGCCGAGATCGGCGTCGTCCTCCTGCTCTTCACCATCGGGCTCGAGTTCTCGCTGCGCCGCATCCTGGAGATGAAGAGGATGGTCTTCGCGGGCGGCGGAATACAGGTGGCGCTGACCGTGCTGCTGGCGGCGGGGCTGGCCTACCTCTGGGGGCGTCCCGCCAGCCAGGCCGTCTTCTTCGGCTTCCTCTTCGCGCTCTCCTCGACGGCCATCGTGCTCAAGAGCTACGTCGAGCGCGCCGAGGTGGACGCGCCGCACGGCCGCGCGGGCGTCGGCATCCTGCTCTTCCAGGACCTGAGCGTCGTCGTGATGATGCTGCTCGTCCCCGTCCTCGGCGGGGGCGGCGGCTCCTCGGCGTGGCGCGTCGCGCTCACGCTCGGCTCGGCGCTCGCCGGCGTCGCCGTCATCATCGTCGCGGCGCGCAAGCTGGTGCCGTTCCTGCTCCACCACATCGTCCGGCTCCGCAGCCCCGAACTCTTCATCATCTTCGTCGTGCTGATGAGCCTCGGCACCGCCTGGCTGACCTCGCAGTTCGGCCTCTCGCTCGCGCTCGGCGCGTTCATCGCCGGGATGGTGCTCTCGGAGTCCGAGTACAGCCACCAGGTCGTGGCCGACGTGCTCCCGTTCCGCGACGTCTTCAACAGCGTCTTCTTCGTCTCCATCGGGATGCTGCTCTCGCTGAGCGCGCTGTGGGCCGACCTCCCCGTCGTACTGGCCTGGGTCGGCGCGTTGACATTGGGCAAGGCGGCCGTCGCGCTCCTGGCGGTGCGGCTGCTCGGGTACAGCTTGCGCGTCTCGACGATGGCGGCGCTGGGGCTGGCGCAGGTCGGCGAATTCTCGTTCATCCTCGCGCGCGCCGGGCTCCCGCAGGGGCTGCTCTCCGAGGGGGACTACCAGAGGTTCCTCGCGGCCTCGATCCTCTCGATGATCGCCACGCCGTTCCTCATCAAGGCTGCCCCGCGCATCGGCTACGCGGTGCAGTCGGTCTTCGCGCCCGGCTCGCTGCTTGAGCCGACCGTACTGGGTTTCAGCCCGGAGGAGCCCGACCTGCGCGGACACGTCGTCATCGTCGGCTACGGGCTCAACGGCCGGAACCTCTCACGCGTGCTGCGACAGGTCGAAGTCCCCTACCTGGTGCTTGAGCTGAACGCGGAGGCCGTCCGGGAGGCGCGGGCGCGCGACGAGCGGATCATCTACGGCGACGCGACGCGGCGCGAGGTGCTGCACCACGTCGGGGTCGAGCGCGCCCGCGTCCTCGTCCTCGCCATCTCGGACCCCACGGCCACGCGCCACACCGTCTCGCTCGCGCGCCGGATGAACCCCGACATCCACGTCATCGTGCGCTCCCGCTACATGACGGAGCTGCAAGACCTCATCCAGCTCGGGGCCGACGAGGTCATCCCCGAGGAGTTCGAGACGAGCATCGAAATCTTCTCGCGCGTGCTGAGGGAGTACGGCGTGGCGCGCGACGTGATCCGGCGACAGGTTGAGGCCGTGCGTAGCGACGCCTACCAGATGCTGCGCGCGCCCTCGCTCTCGCACGTCCCTTTGAGTGAGATAGCCGACGCGCTGGCCGGCGCTACGACCGAGACGCTCGTCGTCGGCGCCGACTCGGCCTCGGTGGGTAAGACCATCGGCGAGCTGCGGCTGAGGACGCTGACGGGCGCGACCGTCATCGCGGTCGTGCGCGACGGGCGGACTGAGATTAACCCGGGGCCGGAGATGAGGATCGAGGCCGAAGACGTGCTGGTGCTGCTCGGCGGCCCCGCGCAGATAGACCGCGCGCTCGGGCTGCTCGGTGCCGGGGAGGCGGCGACCGTATGAGCGGCGCGGCTACGCGGCCCGAGCAGGAGACGCCGGACGCGCGCTGGCGCGGACGCCTCCACGAGGTCATCTACGAGGCGGAGACGCCGGCGGGCCGCGCCTTCGACGTGGCGCTCATCTGGCTCATCGGTCTGAGTGTCGCCGCCGTGCTGCTGGAGAGCGTCCGCTCCGTCCGCGAGGAGTACGGCCCGCTCCTCAGCGCGGCCGAGTGGGTCTTTACCGTCCTCTTCACCGTCGAGTACGGCCTGCGGCTCGTGAGCGTCCGCCGCCCGCTCGCCTACGCGAGGAGCTTCTTCGGCGTCGTGGATTTGCTCGCCATCGTCCCGACCTACCTGAGCCTGCTCGTCCCCGGCAGCCACTACCTCCTCATCGTCCGCGTCCTGCGCCTGCTCCGCGTCTTCCGCATCTTCAAGCTGGCCGAGCACATGACGGAGGCCGACGTGCTGATGCGCGCCCTGCGCGCGAGCCGCCGCAAGATCAGCGTCTTCCTCCTGACGGTGCTGACGATGGTGGTCATCATCGGGACGCTGCTCTACGTCATCGAGGGCGAGGAGAACGGGTTCACGAGCATCCCCGTCGGCATCTACTGGGCGGTCGTCACGCTGACGACCGTCG
>DASVSK010001074.1:0-4723 GCA_036388135.1 Pyrinomonadaceae bacterium
AAACATGCCCCCTCGCGCCGCCGCCCGGCCCACACCCCCGAACGTGACGAGCGCGCTGACGAAAGTCTTCGCGCTCCTGCTCCTGCTCTTCTGCGTTCACGAGCCCTCGCGCGCGCAGACGCAGAAGCTCCCCGCGCCGGACAAGATCGTCGGCGACTACCTCAAGGCGGTCGGCGGCAAGAAGCGCGTGGCGGCCCTGCGCGACGCGACCTACGAGTGGGCCGCCCGGCGCGGCGACGGCGGAGAGGGGACGGCGCGCACGCGTCTGAGGACGGCGGGCGCGCTGCGCACTGACCTCCTTCTCCCGGGGGGCGGGTGGGACGCGGCGGCCAACGCGCGCACCGCGTGGGTGCGCACGCGCGACGGCCACCTGCGCACGCTCACCGACCGCGAGGCGCTGGCGGCGAGGCTCCAGGCGCAGCTCGAGTCGGCGTGGTTCGCCGACTACAAGAAGCAGAAGGTGCTGGCGCGCACGGTCGCGCGCGGCGAGGTCGCCGGCGAGCCGGCCTACGCGGTCGAGTTCGCGACGCGTGCGGGCGCGCGCCTGCGCTACTGGTTCGGCGCGACGAGCCGGCTGCTCTTGCAGTCGGAGGACGAGGCGCGCGGCCTGCGCGTGCGCTTCGCGGACTGGCGCGCGCGCCCGGGCAGCCCCCTGCTGCTCGAACCGCACCGGCTGGAGATAGAGCGCGCGGGCGAGGCGGCGCTCGCGCTCACGCTCACCTCGGCGAGCTACAACGCGGGGCTGGCCGAGTCGCTCTTCGAGCCGCCCGCCGACTCCACGCTCGACATCCCGGCGCTGCTGCGCGACCTCTCGAAGAACCAGGACGAGACCGACCGGCGCGTCAACGACTACACCTTCACGCAGAAGACGACCGAGCGCGAGCTGGACGACAAGGGGCGTTTGAAGAAGGAGAAGGTCGAGGTCTACGAGGTCTACCCCATCGCCGACTACGGCTGGGTGCGGAAGCTCGTCGCCGAGAACGGCGCGGCGCTCCCGCCCGAGCGCGCGTCGAAGGAGGAGCGGCGCGTCGCCGAGGAGCTGGAGAAGGCCGAGCGCGAGGCCCCGAAGCTCAAGGTGAAGCGCGAGCGCGAGCGCGCCGAGCGCAGGGCGAAGCAGAAGGCGAAGGCGGCCGAGGCCGGCGAGGATGAGGAGGACGTCGACGTCGGCATCGCGACCTTCCTGCGCGCGTGCGAGTTCGTCAGCCCGCGCCGCGAGCGCCTCCGCGACCGCGACGTCATCGTCTTCGACTTCCGGCCGCGCGCCGGCTTCAAGCCCTCGAACCGCGGCGAGTCGCTCGTCTCCAAGCTGAGCGGCGTCATCTGGGTCGACCCCTCGGAGCGGCAGGTGATGCGGCTCGAAGGGCGGCTGGTCGGCGCGTTCAAGGTCGGGGGCGGGCTGCTGGCCTCGGTCAAGGAGGGCTCGGCCTTCATCTTCGAGCAGACGCGGCTCGACGAAGGGGTCTGGCTGCCCCGCTACTCGCAGGTCAACGCCTCCGCCCGCGTCATGCTCTTCGCCGGCATGAGCATCAACGAGACGCACGAATTCTCCGACTACAAACGCTTCAGCACCAAGTCCGGCGAGGACAAGCTCGACTCCCCGAAGAAAGACAGCGAGCCGGAGACGCCGCCTCAGCCCTGAGCCGCGGGCGACTCTTGCGCGCGTTACCCGCAAGCCTTATCGTATGAGGCTATGAGTACGCAGCTCGAAGAGATTCTTCAGTTGAGTGTGGCGGAGCGCATCCAACTCGCCGAAGACATCTGGGATAGCATCGCCGCCGACCCCGGCGCGCTCCCGCTCTCCGACGTCGAGAGGCAGGAACTCGACCGCCGCCTTGAGTCGTACGCGCACAATCCCGGCGAAGGCATCCCCTGGGAAGACCTGAAGAAGAGGGTGCGCAAGTCGCACGGCGCATAAAGTCGTCGTCCGACCCGAGGCCGCCAGCAAGATTCAAGAGGCGTTTGACTGGTATCAGGGGCGGAGCGATGGACTTGGTCTTGAATTCCTCCGCGCGGCGGATGCCTGTCTCTCGGGTGTACGGCGTAACCCTTACGCCTGTCAGCCGGTTCACGAGCAGGTTCGCCGCGCGCTCCTACGTAAATTCCCTTACGCGCTGTTCTATCTCTTCACCGAAGAAACAATTGTCGTCGTCGCCTGCTTTCACGTCAGGCGCAGTCCTGCCGACTGGCAGAGGCGAGCCTGAGAAGAGATTCGCCGGCGGTTTCACATTCCACCTCCCGCGCGCTCGCGGCGGGCGCGGTCAGCCGCTACAATCGGGGCATGAGTGAAGTCGTGGTCATCGGCGGGGGGTTCGCGGGCGTGGAGGCGGCGTGGCAGGCCGCGGAGGAGGGGGCGCGGGTGCGGCTCTACGAGATGCGCCCCGTGAGGCAGACGCCCGCGCACCGCACGGACAGGCTCGCCGAGATAGTCTGCTCGAACTCGCTCAAGTCGGACGAGCCGGGGACCGCGCCGTACCTCTTGAAGGAGGAGCTGCGCCGCGCGGGCTCTCTCGTCCTCGACGCGGCGATGCGGACGAAAGTCCCGGCGGGCGCGGCGCTCGCCGTCGACCGGCAGCGTTTCGCCGAACTCGTCACCGAGCGCGTCGAGTCGCACCCGAACATCACGCTCGTGCGCGAGGAGGCGGACGAGGTCGACGAGGCGGCCGTGACGGTCATCGCCGCCGGGCCGCTCTGCTCCGACCTGCTGGCCGAGGAGATAGCGCGGCTGACGGCGGGGACGGGGCTCTACTTCTACGACGCCATCGCGCCCATCGTCGCGGCCGACTCGGTGAACACGGAGGTCGCCTTCCGCGCGGCGCGCTACGGGAAGGGCGGCGACGACTACCTCAACTGCCCGATGAACGAGGAGGAGTACGCGCGCTTCTACGAGGCGCTCGTCGGCGCGCAGAGCGTCCCGCTCCAGCGCTTCGAGGAGACGCGCTGGTTCGAGGCGTGCCTGCCCATCGAGGAGCTGGCGCGGCGCGGCGTCGACACGCTGCGCTACGGGCCGATGAAGCCCGTGGGCCTGCGCGACCCGCGCGACGGGAGGGAGCCTTACGCGGCTGTGCAGCTCCGGCAGGAGAATTTGATGGCCGACGCCTACAACCTCGTCGGCTTCCAGAATCATCTACGTTACGGCGAACAGGCGCGCGTGCTCCGTCTCATACCCGGCCTCGAACGTGCCGAGTTTTTGCAGTACGGCCAGATTCACCGCAACACGTACATCAACGCCCCGCGGGTGCTCGCGCCGACGTTGCAGATGCGCGAGCGGCCGGGGGTCTTTTTCGCCGGCCAGATCAGCGGCGTCGAGGGCTACGTCGAGTCGGTCGCCACGGGCTGGCTCGCGGGGCGCAACGCGGCCCGCGTCGCGCAGGGCAAAGCGCCGCTCGAAGCCCCGCCGAAGGCCGCGACCGGCGCGCTGGCGCGCTACGTCTCGGGCGCGGACACGAAGAACTACCAGCCGGTCAACATCACTTTCGCGCTGCTCGAACCGCTCCCGGAGAGCGAGCGGCGCAGGTTTAAGAAGAAGCGCGACCGCCACGCGAGGCAGGTCGCGCTGGCACTCGAAGAATGGGACGCCTGGCTTCAAGCAGTTCGGGGCGAGGGGCGCGCGCCGCAGGCGGCGACGCCTTGAGCGCGCGCGCGTCCGGGTCGGGCTCACGCGCCGCGGGGGTCGCCGCCTCGCCTCGCCTCGGCCGTGCGCTCGCGGCGTGCGCCTGCGCGTTCGCGCTGTTCGCCTCCGCCTCTCCGGCGCTGCGCGCGCAGTCGGGCCGCCGCAGCGTGCCGCCCCCGATTCAGATCGGGAGGAAGGGCGCGCCCGCCCCGACGCCCACGCCGACGCCACTGAGGCGACCCACCGGCCCCATCGCCGAGCCGTCCGCGCCCGGCGACCCGGCCTCACAGAAAGGCAAGCAGGGAACCGGCCTCCGCCCGCCCGGCGCGGAGGCGCAGACGCCCGCGTCGAAGGCCGACCCGGCCGACGCCGACGACGGCGAAGAGGTTGTGCGCATCAGCTCGAACCTCGTCCCGCTCCCCGCGTCGGTCGTGGACGCGCAGGGGCGCGCCGTCGCCGACCTCAGGGCGGAGGACTTCGAGCTGCTGGTGGACGGCGAGGCCAAGCCCGTCGGCGACCTGAGCCGCGCCGAGACGCCGGTCAGCATCGCGCTGCTCTTCGACAACAGCTCCAGCCAGGTCGCCACGCGCGACTTCGAGCGCCAGGCCGGCATACGCTTCCTCAGGTCGGTCGTCCGCCCCGTCGACCGCGCCGCCGTCTACTCCATCTCGACCGTGCCCGAGCTGTCGCAACCGCTGACGAACGACGTGCGCGCGCTCGTCCGCACCATCGAGCGCTTCGAGAACCCGGAGGCCGCGGCCACCGCGCTCTGCGACACGGTCGCGGCGGCCGCCGACTACCTCAAGCCGCAGCGGACGCGCAAAGTCATCGTCATCATCTCCGACGGCACCGACACCGTCAGCGACCTCGACTTCGACACGACGATGTCGCGCCTGCTCGCCGACGACTGCCAGGTCTACGCCGTCCAGACCGGCAACAGCGAGAGCGCGAACCTGCATGACTTGGCCGGCGCGCACCGCCTCCGGGAGTTCGCCGCGCAGACCGGCGGCGCGGTCTACGTCCCGCGCACGAACGACGAGCTGGCCGCGGCCTTCAAGCAGATCGCCACCGACCTCTCGCAGCAGTACGTCCTCAGCTACTACCCGCCGGGCG
>DASVSK010001075.1:0-3336 GCA_036388135.1 Pyrinomonadaceae bacterium
CTACTGACTACTGACTACTGACTACTTTCCACCGTCTCCGCGGCGCTCCGCGTCGGGGACGCGCTCAAGCTTCCAGCGGAAGCCGGTGTTGGGCGCGGCGTTGACCGTCTGGGGAAAGTTCTCGGAGAAGTAGCTCCCCCAGTCGGGGCGGGTGCCGTCGACGTCCGTGAAGCCGTACTCCTTCGCGAGCCCCCAGGAGCTGTAGAGCCCGCCCGACTTCTCAAGCACCGCGGGGTCGGCCGCGAGCGCGGCGACCGCGCGGCCGACGAAGGAGGGCGACTCCGAGCCCGCCAGTCCGTAGCCGCGCGCGGCCGCGTCCCTCTCGGCCGTCTCGCGCCAGTTCTCCTCGGTCGCGCCCATTCGTTCGAGCACCACCTCCGTGCGCATGAAGCCGGGCGTGAGGGCGAGCGCCGCGACGTTGTGCGGGCGCAGCTCCTCGGCCCACGCGTAGGCGAGCCGGCTGGTCGTGACCTTGACCAAATCGTAGAAGAGGTTGCCGCGGTAGTGGAGCGCGTCGCCGTCGCCGACCTCGACGACGAGCCCGCCCTTCCGCCTGACCATCAGCGGCGCGGCGTGGCGCGTCGTGATGATGTGCGTGTGTAGCCCCTGACGGAGCGCGCGCAGGCCCTTGTCGAGCGAAAGCTTCCAGAAGGGCTTCCACTCGTGCTCCTCGCACTCCGAGATGTCGTTGACGAGCACGTCCAGACGCCCCTGCTCGCGCCCCACGCGCGCGAAGAGCGCCTCGACCTGCGCGGCGTCCAGGTGGTCGGTGCGGGCGGGGATGCCGACGCCGCCGCGCGCCGAGACCATCTCGGCCGTCTCCTCTATCGTCTCGGGCCGCCCCGCGTAGACGCCTTCGGTGTTGGGCCGCCCGCGCGAGCTGCGCCCCGTGCAGTAGACGGTCGCGCCCGCCTCGCCGAGCATGCACGCGATGCCGCGCCCCGCCCCGCGCGTCGCCCCCGCCACCAGCGCCACCCTGCCCTCCAGACTCTTCATCCCGCAACCTCCTTTTGAGTGATGAGTGATGAGTGATGGACGATGAGTGAAGACGACGGGCTCGCCGTTCCTTCTTATCACTTATCGCCCGCCACCCGTCACTTGCTAAGATACGCGCCGGTTCCCGACACCCTGTGTCATATTTGGGCGGGGCGGAAAAACTTTTCGGCGGGGAGGGGGAGGGCGATGCGTGCCGACCGGCTGCTTTCGATCATGCTGCTTTTGCAGATTTACCGGCGGCTGACCGCGGGCGAGCTGGCGCGGCGGCTCGAAGTCTCGGAGCGGACGATTCAACGCGACATGGAGGCGCTGTCGACGGCGGGCGTCCCCGTCGTAGCCGAGCGCGGGGCGGGCGGGGGCTGGGCGCTCGTCGACGGCTACCGCACCAACCTGACGGGGCTCAACGGCGACGAGATTCAGACGCTCTTCGCGGGGCTGCCCGGGCGGCTGCTCGCCGACCTGAACCTGGGCAGGGCCTCGGACGCGGCGCACGTCAAGCTGCTCGCGGCGCTGCCGGCCGCCTCGCGCGCCGCCGCCGAATACGCGCGCCGCCGCATACACGTCGACGTCGCGGGCTGGGGCAGCGCCGAAGAGTCCGTGCCGCACCTGCACACGATTCAGGAGGCGGTCTGGCGTGGGCGGAGGCTGCTGCTCGCTTACGGGCGCGACCGCGACGGCCCGCCCGCCGAGCGCGCCGTAGACCCGCTCGGGCTGGTGGCGAAGGGGAGCGTGTGGTATCTGGTCGCGGGCGCGGGCGGCGAGGTGCGCAGCTACCGCGTCTCGCGCGTCGCGTCGGCGCGGCTCTCGGACGACGCCGCGGAGCGCCCCGAGGGTTTCGACCTCGCGGCCTTCTGGGCCGGGTCGGTCGCGCGCTTCAAGACCGAGATGCCGCGCTTCCACGCCACCTTCCGCGCGCACAAATCCGTCCTGCACCTGCTCCGCTACGCCGGGCGCTTCTCGCGCCTGGAGGAGGCTTCGGAGCCCGACGCCGGGGGCTGGGCGACCGTTCGGATGCGCTTCCAGTTCGAGGATGACGCGTGCGGGCTCGCGCTCGGCTTCGGCACAAAGGTCGAGGTCGTCGAGCCCGCCGGCCTGCGCGACAAGGTCTCGCGGATGGCCGAGGAGGTCGTCGCCTTCTACGGAGGGAAGTAGCCGGTAGGAAGTAGACAGTAGTCAGTAGACAGTAGTCAGTAGAAGAACAGTTTCATAACGAGTCTTCCCGTTGTCGGCGGCGGTGCCTGCCAAGCGGAGCCTACTGTCTACTGACTACTTCCTACTGCCTACTTCCCCCGCTTGACCCGGCCGCGGCGGTGCGAATACAAGAGACGCATGGCTGAGCAGATTCAGGGCGACGGCGCGGGGCCCGCCGTCGAGACGTTCGAGCTAGTGCGCCGGTTCGGCGACTTCACGGCGGTGGGCGGCATCGACCTGCGCGTGGAGCGCGGGCAGTTCTTCGGCTTCCTGGGGCCGAACGGGGCGGGGAAGTCGACGACGATCAAGATGCTGACGGGTCTGCTCGCGCCGACCGGGGGCCGAGTCCGCGTGCTCGGGCGCGACGTGGCGGCGGAGCCTTTGGAGGTCAAGCGGCGCATCGGCGTCGTGCCGGAAGACCTCAACCTGTTCGAGCGGCTGACGGGCGCGGAGATGCTCTCTTTCACGGGGCGCATGTTCGGGCTCGGGCGCGGGGACACGGCGCTGCGCTCGCGCGAACTGCTTGAGCTGATGGAGCTGGACGCGGAGCCGCGCCGCCTCGTCGTCGAGTACTCGCACGGGATGAAGAAGAAGCTGGCGCTGGCGTGCGCGCTCATCCACCGCCCCGAGGTGCTCTTCCTCGACGAGCCGTTCGAGGGCGTGGACGCCGTCGCCTCGCGGACGCTCAAAGACCTGCTCTCCCGGCTCACGGCGCGCGGCGTGACCGTCTTCCTCACCTCGCACGTGCTGGAGATAGTCGAGCGCCTCTGCACGCACATCGCCATCATCTCGGCCGGGCGGCTCGTGGCGGCCGGCCCGCTCGAAGAGCTGCGGCGCGGCATCAGCGTCGGCGAAGACGCGGGCGCGGCGCTCTCGCTCGAAGACTACTTCATCAGCGTCGTCGGCGGCACGCGCGAGGCGGGGGCCGACGCGCTCGGCTGGCTGGGGTAAGGAGAGAGTCGGAGGGCGAGGGGCCGAGGGGCGGAAGGGTAATATTCCTACCTTTCCGCCCCCCGCCTTTTGAAGTGAAAGAGCCCGCCCCGCGCGTGAAGCGGGGCGGGCTCTTTCCGTTAAGTGGCCCGGCCTTGTCGGCCGGGGCGGGTTACGGGAGCGCCTCCACGATGATGTAGAAGCGGAACTTGCCGGTCG
>DASVSK010001076.1:0-2825 GCA_036388135.1 Pyrinomonadaceae bacterium
AACGGGGACGGGCGGGCGGCGCGCCGGCCGCGCCGCCGCGCGCGTGCTCTTCGCCCTTGCCCTCGCCCCCCTGCCCTTTGCCCTGGCGGGTTGCCGCCAGGACATGCAGGACCAGCCGCGTTACGAGTATTACGAGCCGGGCGACAAGAAATTCTTCGCCGACGGCGCGTCTTCGCGCCAGCCGGTCGAGGGCACCGTGCCTCGCCAGGTGGGCGAGTACCGCGACCGCGAGGAGTACTTCTTCACGGGGCGGGTCACGGGGCCGGCGGCAGGCGGCGGCGGGGCGCAGGGCGGCGGGCAGACGGGCGGGCAGATGGGCGGGCAGATGGGCGTCGGCGCGGCCGTGCCGAACGTGGCGTCGGGTCTCGCGCCGGGCGCGCTCGCCGGGGCGAGCACGAACGTGCGCGGCAACGCGGCGGGCGGAGTCCCCGGCGCGCGCGAGGCCGCGGCCACGGGCGGGCCGGACAACTTCCCCGTCACCGTCGACGAGGCGGCCTTGAGGCGCGGGCGCGAGCGCTACCAGATTTTCTGCTCGGCCTGCCACGGGATGACGGGCCTCGGCGACGGCCTCATCGTCCGCCGCGGCTTCCGCCGCCCGCCCTCCCTCTACGACGACCGGCTCCAGGAGGGCGTGACGCCCGCCAGCCACTTCTTCGACGTCATCAGCAACGGCTGGGGCGCGATGCCCGACTACGCCGAGTCCATCCCGCCCGAAGACCGCTGGAAGATCATCGCCTACCTCCGCGCCCTCCAGCTCAGCCGGAGGCTCAAGCTGGAAGACCTTACGCCCGAGGAGCGCGCGCGCGTGACGAGCGGCACGGGCACGCAGCCCGGCGCGGCGCACGGGCAGGGCGGCACGCTCTTGCAGTCGCCGCAGACGGGGGGTGAGAAGCACTAGGATGGAAGCGACCACCACGAAAACTTTCGACGCCCCCGCCGACCTCGGGCGCTACCGCGGGCGCGCGCTCCTCGTCGGCGTAGTCTTCCTCGTCGTCGGCGCGGCGCTGGCCTTTCTGATGGGCCGGGGGGCGAACTTCGGCGGGCTCGTCCACGTGCTGCGCTCCTACCTCGTCGGCTTCTTCTTCGTCACCGGCGTCTCGGTCGGGAGCCTCGCCTGGCTCTGCCTCGGCCACATGACCGGCGGCGCGTGGGCGGTGACCAGCCGCCGACTCTTCGAGGCGGCGACGCGCTGCATCCCGCTCTGCGCGCTGATGTTCATACCCGTAATCGTCTCGCTCTTCGTCCACGAGCACGGGCACGGCGGCGGGCACGGCGTCTCCGTCTTCGAGTGGTCCGACCCGGCGGTGATCGCCGGCGACCCGGTGCTCCAGCACAAGCGCGCCTACCTCAATGTCCCGTTCTTCATCGTCCGCGGCCTCATCTACTTCGGCGTCTGGATCGGGCTGGCCGTCGTCTTCAGCCGCTGGTCGGCCGCGCAGGACCGCTCCGCCGACCCGCGCCTGCGCCGCAAGATGCAGGACATCTCGGGGCCGGGCATCCTGCTCTTCGGGCTGACCGTGACGTTCGCGGCCATCGACTGGGGGATGTCCCTGGAGCCGCACTGGTTCTCGACCATCTACGGGCTCATCATCATGGCCGGGTGGGGCCTGTCCGCGCTGGCCTTCATGATAACGGTGGCGACCTACCTCGGCGCGCGCGAGCCGATGGAGCACGCCTACCAGCCGCTGCACTTCCACGACTGGGGCAAGCTCCTGCTCGCGCTCGTGATGCTCTACGCCTACTTCTCCTTCTCGCAGTTCCTCATCACGTGGGCGGGGAACCTGCCGGAGGAGATTCCGTTCTACCTGCGTCGGCTGCGCGGCGGGTGGCAGTTCGTCGGGCTGCTCATCATCATGTTCCACTTCGCGCTGCCGTTCGTGCTGCTGCTCTCGCGCGGGCGCAAGCGCGCGCCGCGTTCCCTGCGGCGCATCGCGCTGCTGATGATCTTCATGCGGGTCGTCGACCTCGTCTTCTTCTTCGCCCCCTCGGTACACCAGGGCGGCGAGGGCGAGTGGGGCGCGCGCGACCTGCTGACGAGCTTCGTGCCGATGTTCGCGATGGCGCTGGGGCTCGGCGGCATCTGGCTCTGGTACTACTTCGGGCAGCTCGCCTCGCGGCCGCTGCTCCCCCTGGGCGACCGCGACCTGGAGAAGGCCATCGCCGCGGCGGAACACCACTGAGGAAGTAGACAGTAGACAGTAGACAGTAGTCAGTAGGCTCCGCTCGGCGGGCGCCGACTCTGACGGGCGGGCGATTCGATATGACGATGGTTTTTCTACTGGCTACTGGCTACTGACTACTGTCTACTGTCTACTTGAGGTTTTACGATGGCTCACGGCAAGCGCAAAAGGGACAGCATCCACGAGACGCCGGACGTGTCTTACATCACGAACCCGGACGTGGCGCACGAGGAGTCGGACGTGGCGGTGCGCCCGCTGCTGTGGTTCGTCGGCGGGCTGACCCTGTTCACGATAGTGACCTGCCTGGCGATGTTCCTGATGTTCAAATACTTCCTCAACCGGGAGTTGGCTCAGGAGCTCGAGGCGTCGCCGCTGGCGCGTCAGGGCGAGGAGCGTCTGCCGCCCGAGCCGCGGCTCCAGCTCGCGCCCGGCTGGCAGGTGACGACCGACGGCGGCCGTCGCCACGACCTCTCCTACTCGGCCGACAACGCCGGCTACGTCCCGCAGCCCTGGTCGGAGTACCTGCTCGTCTCCGACGAGTGGAAGCGCGAGATGGAGGGCTACGGCTGGGCCGACCAGCAGGCCGGGACGGTGCGCGTCCCGGTCGAACACGCCATGCGCGTCTACCTTGAGCGCCGCCGGGCC
>DASVSK010001077.1:0-2115 GCA_036388135.1 Pyrinomonadaceae bacterium
CGCCCACCACGCTCATCTCCACCCCGGCCAGCTTCAGCGCCGGCAGCAGAGAGTTCTGCATGACGAACATGACCTGGAAGAGCGGCGTGCGGCTCAAGCTCCGCTCGGGCTGCAACTCCTCGACCAGCCGCTCGAACGGCAGCTCCTGGTGCGCCTGCGCCTCCAGCACCCGCTCCCTCACACCGCGCAGCAGCCCGCGGAAGCCCTCCCCCTCCTCCCACCTCGCCCGCAGCACCAGAGTGTTGACGAAGAGGCCGATCAGCCCCTCTGCCTCCGTCCGCGTCCGGCCCGCGACGGGCGTGCCGACCGACACGTCCCGCTGCCCGGCGTAGCGGCCGAGCAGCACGTAGAAGGCCGTGAGCAGCACCATGAAGGGCGTCGCCCCTTCTGCCCTCGCCAACTCCCTCACCCCGCGCCACGCCTCGGCGTCTATGGCGAACTGGTGGTGGGCGCCGCGGTAGCTCTGCGCGGCGGGTCGGGGTCTGTCGGTCGGCAGTTCCAGCCGCGGCGCGCCTTCCAAAGCCTCCCTCCAGTAAGAGAGTTGCCCGTCCAAGACCTCGCCCTGTAAGAACTCCTTCTGCCAGGCGGCGTAGTCGGCGTACTGGATGGGCAACTCCGGCAGCGGCGAGCCCTCGCCCTTGGTGAACGCCTCGTAGAGCGCGGCGACCTCGCGGACGAGCACGGCCATGGACCAGCCGTCGGTGACGATGTGGTGGAGGGTGAGGAGGGCCAGGTGCTCGGAGTCTGAGAGGCGGAGCAAGGTGGCGCGCAGCAGCGGGAGGCGGGAGAGGTCGAAGGGGCGGCGCGCCTCCTCGGCCGCCAGTCGCCTCGCCTCCTCCTCCCGCCCGGCCTCCGGCAGGTGCGTGAGGTCTACGAGTAGGAGAGGGATGGGGAGCGAGGGGGTGATGAGCTGGACGGGGCGGCCTTCGCGGAGCCCGAAGCAGGTGCGTAGGACTTCGTGGCGGCGGACGAGTTCGTTAAGGGCGCGCTCGAAGGCGGGTCTGTTGAGCGCGCCGGAGAGTCGGACGGCGGCGACGACGAGGTAAGAGGGGGAGCCGGGGTCGAGCTGGTCGAGGAACCACAGCCGCTCCTGCGCGAACGAGAGCGGCAGGTTTCCGGCTCTCGGCACAGGGCGTATGGAGAACGCGGGCGATTCAGGTGCGGCCGAAGACGCGGGCGGTTCGTGTGAGGCTTGCGTTTGCCGCTCGATGGCGGCGGCCATAGCCCTCACGGTCGGCTCCTCAAAAAGCGTCCTGAAAGGCAGCTCCACTTTAAACTTTTTTCGGAGCCGCGAGATTATCTGAGTCGCGAGTAACGAATGACCGCCGAGGTCGAAGAAGTTATCCTGCGGCGACACCCGCCCCACTTCCAAGACCTCCGCCCAGATGCCGGCCACGGCTTCTTCGACGGGGCCGTGCGGGGCGTCGTCCGCGGGCGCCGGCCCCGGCTGGCTTTCCTGCCTCAGGTTTAAAAGCGCCCGCCTATCCACCTTTCCATTCACCGTCAGAGGCAGGGCGTCGAGCATGACGAAGGCCGCCGGGAGCATGTAATCCGGCAACCACTCTCTGAGGTGGTCGCGAAGCATACCGGCGTTGAGTTCGGCCCCTTCGTCGCTCACCACGTAGACGACTATCTGCTTATCGCCCGCCTCGCCTTCTCGCGCCATCACGACCGCGTCCCTCACGGCGGGGTGGCGGCGAAGGGTGATTTCGATTTCGCCCAACTCAATGCGGAAGCCGCGTACCTTCAACTGAAAGTCAACGCGCCCGAGAAACTCGATGTCGCCGCCGGGCAGGTATCGGACGAGGTCGCCGGTTCGATATAAGCGCCCCCCGGGGCGCGCGCCGAATGCGTCGGGGACAAATTTTTCTGCCGTCTGGACGGCGTCGCCGAGGTATGAACGGGCGAGCAGGGGGCCGCCGATGTGCAACTCGCCCGGCACGCCGACGGGGCAAGGGTGACCGTGGCTATCGAGGACGTAAACGGGACGGGCTCCCACCGGACGGCCGATCGAGATACGCTCCGGCGAAGCCACATCGCAGAACCCCAGAGGGATGGTAAAAGTGGTGGATGTGATGGTGGCTTCGGTCGGGCCGTAGGCGTTAATTAAACATG
>DASVSK010001078.1:0-1816 GCA_036388135.1 Pyrinomonadaceae bacterium
GCTGCATCGTGGGCGGGCTGGAGGTGCTGCTCAACGACGTCACCAGCTACAAGAAGCAGCCGCACCAGGAGAACGTGCAGACCTCCTGGCCCTTCAAGGCTTTCAGCAAGGGGGCGCAGGACGGGCCCGGCTACGTCTTCCTGCGCGTCTTCCTGACCGAGGTGGACGACACCGCGGACACGGACTTGCAGAACCAGACAGACATCGGCTTCGAGACGACGCTGCGCGAGAAGGTGGACTGGGAAATCCTCCTCTCGGACGAACAGTTCGCCGGGCCCAACTACATGATGCTGGCCGAGTACTTCGTCAAGAGCGGCGCGGCCGAGGTGTGGGAAGACCGTCGCGTCCGGGGCATGACGCTCGAAACGGTGCGCACCGACCTGGACGAACTGAGGCAGGACTACGAGAAGAAGACGGCGTCGCTCAACCCGGGCGGCGACCTCGCGCCCAACTCGGTCGGCACGGCGAACCTCAAGGACAACGCGGTCAACACGGCGAAGATTCAGGACGCCTCCGTCACGGCGAGCAAGCTCACCTCCGCCTCGGTCACCACCCCCAAGCTGGCGGAGGGGGCGGTCACCACGGGCAAGCTGCTCGACGGCGCGGTCACCGCGCAGAAGCTGGGCGACCTCTCCGTCACCACCGGCAAGCTGTCGGACGGCTCGGTCAACCACACCAAGCTCGCCGCGAACTCCGTCGACAGCGCGAAGCTGGTGGCGAACGCGGTCGGCTACGGCAAGGTCGCCGCCTCTGCCATCACCGTCGCGCAGTTCAAAACCATGACGACGCTGAACACGTCGTTCACCATGGCGGCCAGCGCCACCACGTCGCTCGTCCTCCTGCACAAGGTCTTCGTCGGCCCGGACAACTTCGTCATCTACACGGTCTGGAGCGACGAAGACCTCAGTTGGAGCGAGTACATGCTCAACGGGAGCCGCATGCTGAAGATAACCAACAACACCGCGGCGACCATCACCGTCAACGTCATGGCGCGCCTCGTCTTCGCCAGCTAAGGAGTACCGAAATGCGCGTGTTCATCATTCACGACGACGAGGGCAACGTCGTCTCCGTCGGCCAGTTCGAGGAGCTGCAAGCGGAGGTCGCCCAGCCCTTCCACGTCTCCGACCCGAAGCACAGCGTCATCGAGCTCGACCGCGACGACGAGAACTTCAAGGCGCTCGCGGCCGACAAGTCGCCGGGCAGGAAGGAGAAGCTGCTCAAGCTCCACTCCGAAAGCATGGTGGACAAGAAGAGCAAGAAGCTCCTGAAAAAGACAGGGCGGCCGACCCCCAAGCCCGACCCGCCGCCCATCATCAAGGCCCCGCCCAACGCCCCGACGGAGCCCAACAAGCCGCCGCCAGACCCGAAGCGCCCGCCGGTCGAGAACAAGACGGAGCCCGGAGAGACGCCGCCCACGCAAGTCCCGTCCGAGCCCACGGAGATGTAGGGGCGGGCGTCGAAAGAGGGGAAGACGTTGTGGAGCAGCGAGCCGGCGCACAGAAGAACCAGGCCGAGCCGGGGCGGAAGGAGAAGTCCGCCGCCCCGGCGCACGGCCGCGCCGCGCCCGAGCTGCCGCTGCTTGAGCTTCAGCAGACGGCCGGCAACCGCGCCGTCGGCCGCCTGCTCCGTTCGACCCTCGGCGGGCGCGGCGGCGGGGCCGACGAACAGACGCCCGACGCGTCCCTTCTGACGCCTCATAGTTCGCACGCGCCGCAAGGCCGGGTCCGAGACAAGCCCGGCGGAGACGACCCCGCGCGGCCCGCGCCGCCGCCGCCGCTGGCGCAACTGAAGGCCGCGCCGGGGGCGTCGGCCGCGG
>DASVSK010001079.1:0-9786 GCA_036388135.1 Pyrinomonadaceae bacterium
CGCCGAGTTCCACGCGGCGGCGCGCGCGGCGAGCGGCGGCCCCGTCTACGTCACAGACGAGTTCGGCAGGGAGCGGGCGGAGGTCTTGCGCCCGCTGGCCTTCTCCGACGGGCGGCTCCCGATGCTCGACGAGCCCGGCCAGGTGACGCGCGACACCCTGCTCCGCGACGCGGCGCTCGAACCCGTCCCGCTCAAGGTCTTCGGGCGCGTGACGCGGCCCGGCCTCTGGGCCGGCGTGGTCGCGGCCTTCAACGTCAACAAGAGCGCGCAGGGGGTGAGGGGTGAGCTGAGGGCCGACGACGTCGAGGGACTGCCCGCGGCGGGCGGCGCGGGCGCGCGCGTGGCGGTCTACCGCCGCAGCGACGGGCGCGTCTTCGTGCTCGGCGGGGGCGACGCACGCGCGCTGCCCGTGAGCCTCGCCGAAGGCGGCTTCGACTTCTACACACTCGTCCCCGCCGGGGGCGGCGTCGCGGTCTTCGGCCTGCTCGACAAGTACGTCGGCCCCGCGGCGGTCGTCTCGCAGAGCCTCGCAGGCGGGTCGGCCGTCGTGCGGCTGCGCGAGGCGGGCGACTTCGGGGCGTGGGTGGCGCGCGCGCCCGCGCGGGTCGAGGTGGACGGGCGCAGACTCCCGCCCTCGGCGTACGACTACGCGGGCGGGCTGCTGCGCGTCCCGAGGTTGAGCTTCGGCGGGCGCGCGGGCGAGCGCGAAGTCCGCGTCACGCTCGCGCCCAGCGCGCGCTGAATGCGGCCGGCGAGGCCGGGCGAAGAAAAAGGCTCTCTCGTTTCCGAGAGAGCCTTTTTCGTTCGGGGCCGCGGCCGGCTTCAGAAGTTGAACTTGAAGCCGAGCTGAATCTGGCGCGGGATGTTGCGCTGGCCGTTGTTGGGGTTGAGCACGCCGAAGGTCTGGCTGCCGGCGTCGCCCAGGTCGGGGCTGCCGAAGAGCGGCGTGTTGAAGGCGTTGAAGAGCTCGAAGCGCAACTGGAAGCGGACCGACTCGGTGAAGTGGAACGACTTGTTCAGGGCCATGTCGAACGTCGTCGCCGAGGGCTCGCGCAGGTTGCCGAGGCGGAGCGGGGACGTGCGGAGCGTGTTGCCGGTGTTGCGGAGCGCGAAGGCCGGGTCGGAGCAGGCCACCTGCACGCGCTGGCCGTTGGCGTTGGTCACGAAGCGGGTCGTCGTCCCGTCGAGCCGGCGCACGCAGTTGTTGACGAACGCCGCGGTCGTGCCCGCCAGCGTCGGGTTGCTGAAGGAGCGGTCGCCGCTCGGGTCGCCGATCAGGTCGGCGTTGCCGGGCAGGTTCAGCGGCCGCCCCGAACGGTACGAGGCGATGACGCTGTACTCGAAGCCGCCGAGGATCAGGTTCGCGGCCCGGCCCGCGTCGCGGAAGAAGCGCTGCCCGCGGCCGAACGGCAGTTGGTAGACGGCGCTCACCGACAGGACGTGCGGGCTGTCGAAGTCCGTGACGGCGCGGGCCAAACTGACGTCCGCGTCCTGGTTGTTCAGGAAGCCGAGCGCGCCGATGTTCTTCGAGAAGGTGTAGGAGACGACGCCGACCAGCCCGCGGCTGAGGCGCTTTTCCAGGCTCGCCTGGAGCGAGTTGTAGTCGAGCGTGCCGACGTTCTCGCCGACGAAGTTGACCGCGCCGAACTGCGGGAACGGGCGCAGCAGCAGCTCGCGCCTGATGGTCGGGGCGTTGAGCGTCGCGTTGCCCGGGATGAGCCCGGCGAACGGGTTCGCCACGGTCTGGTTGAAGAAGTTGGCGTTCTGCCGGAACTGCGCGAGCTGCGCGGCCGAGTTGACGTTCAGGTTGCGCGCGCCCGAGCCCTGCGCGTCGCCCGTCAGGATTTGGCGCGAGGCGCTGCCGACGTAGGAGACGTCGAGCTTCGTGTTGAAGGGCAGCTCGCGCTGGATGCCGAGCGAGTACTGGTGGATGTAGGGGATTTCGCGGTTCGGGTTGACGAAGGTCACGTCCGCGCCGAGCTGCGTGTTGAGCCCGAGCGACGCGCCCGTCGGCTGGACGAGCCCTCCGGGGAACGGGTTGCTGAAGGCGTCGGCGCGCGGGATGAACGAGTTAGCGCCGCCGCCCGTCAGCGTGCCGACGAACGGGGTGATGACGCTGAAGCCGGACGCGCCGCCGTACTCCGCCGACGGGAAGTAGAAGAGGCCGTAGCCGCCACGGATGACCGTCTTATCGTTGAGCTGGTAGGCGACGCCGACGCGCGGCTGGAAGTTGTTGCGGTCGGGCTCGAACGCCCCCTCGGGCTGGCCGCCGACGGCGGCGAAGAGCAGGCCGCCGGTCAGGTTGGCGCACGAAGGGCAGTCGGCGGTCGAGGCGTTGCCGACGGCCGGCGCGAGCGGGCTCGCCTGGCCGAAGGCGAAGCCGCGGTTCTGGCGGTTGAAGCGCTCGGACGGCGGCTCCTCGTAGTCGTAGCGGAAGCCGAGGTTGAGGGTCAGGCGCGGCGTGACCTTCCAGTCGTCCTGGACGTAGCCGGCCCAGTAGTTCCACTGGAAGGTGGTCGGCGAGACGTTCTCGAGCTGCGTCACCGGCGCGTTGCCGTTACACCCGGCGAAGCCGGTGTTGGCCGACGGCGCGCCGAGCAGGAGGTCGGCGAAGGCCGCGCCGCCCGAGCCGCGGTTCTGCGGGTCGCGCGCGGTGAACTGGTTGGTGAAGCAGAAGGCCCCGCCGCCGAAGTTGAACGAGCCGCCCGACTGGTTGATCTGGAAGCGGCGCACCTCGCCGCCGAAGCGGAGCGTGTGGTTGCCCGTGATCTTCGTCAGGTAGGCCGGCACGCTCCAGGTGTTGGTGATGTTGGCGTTCGGGTTGCGCGAGCCGGCCTCGGGGATGCCGCCGTTCGGGTCGCTGAAGGTGATGCGCGGCACGATGGAGACGGGGCGCGCGTCGGAGAAGGCCTGCGAGAAGCCGAGGCTGGTGGCGTCGAACGGCGACGAGTTCTGGCGGAAGGCCGACTGGTTGAAGCGCGTGAAGCCGAGGCGCGCGTTCAAAATCGTCGTCGGGTTGATGGTCGTCGTCGAGTCGACGACGACGCCGTAGTTCTCGCGCACGAGCGGCCCCTGCTCGTCGATGAGCAGGCCGGTGCGGAGGTTCCCGCCGTTGATGGCGAACTGGTCGCGTCGGTTGTTGACGAAGCGCACGAACATCGACTGGTTGTCGCTGAAGCGGTGGTCGACGCGGGCGATGTGCGAGTAGAACGTGTTCGAGTCCTCGGCCCCGTTGGTCACGTAGAGGTTGTTGAACCGCTGGCCGGGGATGTTGGGCAGCGGGAAGCTGTTGAGGATGTTCCGGCCGACGGCGCTCAGGCGGTTGGCCGGGATGACGTTGCCGGGGAACGGGTCGCGGATGAAGCGTCCGGGGTTGTTCGGGTCGGGGCGCGTCGTCAGCGGGTCGTAGATGGTGATGCCCGACTGCGAGAAGTCGCCCTGACGCTCAAGCAGCGTCGGGACGGTGGTGAAGCCCTGCGCCGGGTCCTCCTCGTTGTAACGCTCGGCGTTGAAGAGGAAGAAGGTGCGGTCGCGGCCGTTGTAGAAGCGCTTGCCGCCCTCGCCGAAGCGCGGGATGAGCAGCGGGCCGGAGAAGACGAAGCCGTACTGGTCGATGTGGTTGCCGCCCAGGTTCTCGCAGGTGATCTGGTCGCGGACGAACCGCGGCGCGGCCTCCTGCCCGGCGCAGGGGCCGGTCGTCTGTGCCCCGCGCGCGTTGTTGTTGAACCGGTTGGCGTTGAACTGGTAGCGGCGCGCGAACTCGTAGAGTGAGCCGTGGAACTCGTTGCCGCCCGAACGGATGCTGACGTTGATGGTGCCGCCGCCGGTGCGGCCGTACTGCGAGTCGTAGGAGTTGGTCATGACCTTGAACTCCTCGGTCGCCTCGGATGAGGGTATGAAGGCGATATTATTGCTGCTGACCGTGCGGGTGGCGTTGGCGTCGGTGACGGCGTTGTTCGCCACGCCGTCGAGCGTAAAGTCGTTGTGGCGGTTGAGGCCGCCGTTGATGGAGAAGTTGACGTTGTCGCCGTTGTCGAACGGGCGGTTGAACTGCGGGTTGCCGTTGAAGGTGACGCCCGGAGCGAGCGTCGCGAGGTTGATGGGGTTGCGCCCGACCAGCGGCAGCTCGGCGATGCGCTCGCGCTCGACGACCTGTCCCCGCGAGGCGGTGTCGGCTTCGAGCAGCGGGGCGTCGGCCGTGACGATGACTACGTCGTCGACGGCGCCGACCTCGAGCGCGACGTCGAAGGTCGTGGTCGTGGCGGTGAACAACTGAACCTTCTCACTCTGCGCCCGCTTGAACCCCTGCGCCTCGATGACGACGGTGTAGAGCCCGGGGAGCAGGGGCGTCGCGGTGTAGTTGCCCTCGCCGCTGGTGTTGACGGTGGTGGTGACGTTCGTCTGCTGGTTCGTGATCAGGACGTTCGCGTTGGGGATGGCAGCGCCGTTCGGGTCGGTGACGCTGCCGGTCAGCGTCGCGCGGGACTCCTGGCCGAAGCAGGTCAGGGCCGACGCGAGCACACAAAAGACAAGCGTTGGCACACGCCAACGGAGACTACGTTTCATAGATCCTCCTGAGAGAGAACGGAAAGGTGTGACCGATGCTTAGGATTTTTTAGTTGAAACTCTTACCGGGAACCGCCGATGGCGGGGGTTTGTTTGGCTACCCACCAAAGTAGCGCGATACTACTAACAGCGCAGCCACAAGGCAAGGAGAAAGTGCGATTTTACACCTCGCGTCAGGTATTCCGCGGCGCACGCCGTTTCCTCCCCGCCTGCCGGAAAATTTGCATGGGGCACTAGTCCACCTCGCTTTCGGCCAGAATCCGGCGGTACTTCTCGCGCGCATGCTCGTAGGCGCGGGCGGCGGCCGGCCTCTCGCTCGCGGAGATTTTCGGCGCTTTCTGAGACCAGCACTGGTCGACGGCCTTGAGGCACCACTCGGCGCTGCGCCGCGAGGCGCGGACGGGGCGTCCGCCGACGATGACGAAGACGGGGTTCGTGTGCGAAGAGGGCATGACGCGCAGCGCCACCCAACTGCTGCGGCCTACCTCGACGTCGAATGAGACTTCGCGGGCGGAGCCGTCGGCCGCAACGTTTCGGCGGGCGACCGCCTCCCCGTTGACCACCAGCTCTACGGGAACCTCGCGCGTGCCGGGGACGCGGGCGCGCTCCAGGTCCCAGTAGGGCGTCTCGTCGTGGCGGCGGCCGCCGACGCGCTCGCCCGGCGTCTCGCCGAGCAGCGCGGCCACCCGCGCCGTCACGCGCACCGGCCGCGGGCCGTCCAGCCTCAGCTCGCTCCCGCGCGTCCCGACCTCCAGGCCGCCGACGCGGAAGTCCATCAGGTGGCTCCGGCCGTCGGAGACGTAGGCCCGCCCGTCCCGTATCCCGCGCACCCAGGCGTCGTAGTCCAGCGCGCCGTCGAGCCGGACGTAGGAGCGCCCCATGCCGACGCGCTCGCCGTAGATGCAGGGGAAGTCGGTCTCGCCGCTGATGCGAGTGCGGAAGCCGCTGTTGAGCGTGTGATACCAGATGTTGAGTTCCCAGGCGGGCGGCGTGTCGGCCGCCGAGATGAAGTCCACGGCGTCGTGGGTCACGTCCACGATGTACTCGTTAGCGCCGATGCCGTCGAAGGGCGGCAGCTCGTAGTTCGGCAGCCTGTCGCTCGCGACCTGGAGACCCCAGCCCGAGTGCGCGAAGCCGACGACCGCCCCCTGCGCCTTCGCCCACTTCAGAATCGGCAGCCCCCACGTCGGCCAGTCCTCTATCTTCTCTGCGCCGGGGTAGTCCTGCTCGCGCAGGCCGAGCAGCGCGAGGTGGCCGGCGTGGCTCGAAGGGAATCCGGAGACCTCCACGTCGTAGCGCATGAGGTGCCGTGCGGTCGAGAGTTTGTTTGTCCTGGCCTCGAAAAACTGCTTCTGAAAGTAGTAGCAGGGCCCCCAGGTGAGCACGGAGCCGACGTTGAGGCCCTCGCCGCGGATGTGCCGAATCATCGTTTCGGGCAGGACGCCCTGCGTGGGGGCCTCGTAGTGGCTGCACCCGGCGGCGTGGATGTGGTGGTCGCCCGAATACCAGCCGGAGGCCGCGGGGTCTACCCAGCGCCTCAGGCGGAACTCCCAGCGTTGGGGCCCGACCCCCGCGACCCTCAGCGCCTTGCGTTCGGGCAGGTACTCGGGGCCGCGCCATGACTCGACCACGTACTCGCCGCGGGGCAGCCTTACGCGCTCGCCGTCCGCCCGGTAGATTTGCGGGTGGAACGAGAAGTCGGGCGCGAGCCGCTTCGTCCTGGCCGGGTACTGGCGGCCCTGCCGGTCGCGGATGATGAAAGAGGCGACCGTGGGGCGGCCGTCGTGGTCGAGCACGCCGAAAGTAACGTCGTGCGACGGCAGGCAGTTGAAGAGAACTGGCACGTCGTTGCGGAAGCCGATGTCCTGCGACCCCTGCCCGACGTTGACGGCGAGCTGCGCCTCGCGCCGGCCGCGGTCGCGGCTGTAGAGCTGTATGACGCGGTACTCCACCCTCAGCCCCGAAAGGCGCGTCTGGAGCGGCGGCCTGTCGAACATCGAAATTTCGAGCCAGCGGTCGGCGACCTGGCGCGGCGTGAGGGTCTGCGTGGGGACGGGGTCGAGGCTGAACCCGCCGGGGATGTCGGACTTGCCGCGCGCGTAGACGGGCAGCGCCTGCGGACTCTCGGCGCGGAGCTGGGCGGTGACGCCCGCCTCGTTGCGAACCTTGACGAGGAAGGAGCGCCAGCCGGCCTCGACGAGCGTGGCCTCGGCCCGCCCGCGCTCCACTCTGACGCGCGACTCGGGGCTGATCTCCACCCGGAGCAGGACGCGGCGGTCGAGCACCTCCTGCATGGCGGCGACGCCGCGCGCGGCGTCCTCGTCCTCGGCGGCGCGGTCGAGCGCGCGCCGGTCTTCCGGGCCGAAGGGCTCGCCCAAATACTCCATGGCCTCGACGAGCCGCCGCACCTGCGCGACGAACGGCTGCGGCTCGACCTCGTCGGCCTGCGGCGGCGCGGCGGCCGTGCGCGCCGCGGCGCACAGCAGCAGGCAGAACGCCGCCAGCAGCGCCGACGCGACGCCCCGGCCGGACGGCTTAACGCTCAAGCAGGCTGACCTCCCTCACGCGCGCCGGCCCGCCGGGCTGGGCCTCGACGAGCAGCGTCTTGACCTCCCACGGCCTGAGCTGCGCGCGGTGGCTCAGACCCAGCGCGGCGCTCTCGACGCGCAGCTCGGTGGCGCGACCCGCGCGCTCCTGCACGCGGACGACCGCGCCCTCGCCCGCCTCGGCGCGCTTGAGCGCCAGCACCTCGACCGTGCCGGGCGAGACGCTGAGGAACGAGCGCTCCCACGGTTCCGTCCCCTCGTGCGCCGAGTCCATCACGTACTCGGCCGGCGTCTGCATCTCCAGCGCGAGGCGGTCGAGTTCGAGCGCGGCGAGCGCCCCCTTCCCGCGCACTAGCCAGAAACGGCGCTCCTGACGCCCCTGATCCTGCCAAGCCCCCGCGTCGTTGTGCGGCGGCTGGTGCGGGTCGTGACGCGCGAACGGCGCGGAGCGGACGAGGATGGTGCGGAGCACGCCGCCCTTGCAGTCGTAGGAGTAGGTCGAGTCGTTGACGAGCCCGACGGTGTACTCCTCGCCGGCGACCCTCCCCTGCACGGCCACCCAGTCCTGGTAGGGCTCCTCCGCGCCGGTCGTCGGGCGCTCGGCGACCGCGCCGGGCACCTTCGCGAAGGCGCGGGGCGAGGCGAGCGCCGTCGGCACTTCGAGCTTCAGAATCTGCTCGCGCTCGTGCCAGTCGATGTAGAAGCGCAGCTCCACGGCGTCGAGCGCCTTGTAGTGCGCGACGTCCAACACTATCTCCGAGTTCTGCCAGCGCGCGCGTTGGCGCGTGAGTCGCATGACGGGGCCGTCCTCCATGCGCTGCGCGGAGACGAAGCGGGGGCGGCCGGCCTCCTGCCGGTAGCTCACGACGCCGTGCCCCCACGTGTCGCTCGGGTCACTGATGACGACGAGCCCCACGGGCGCGGCCAGCAACTCCCGGCCGTCGGCCGCCTTCAGCGACGAGATGCCGAAGCCCTCCTCGTTGAACGTGAAGAAGTCCCGGTAGGGCGGCGTCTCGGGCGGCGTCTCGGCGTGCGCGACCTCGAAGACCTTGTAGCCGCAGGCGGGCAGGTCGACCCAGGCCGAGATGCGCGGGTAGACCTGCGTCATGCTGTCGGAAGGGCGGAACTGAAGCGGCGTCTTCCCGCCGTCCTTCGCTTCGAGGTGCGTGATGGGCACGACGCCCGCGGGCACGGGTATCCACGGGTTGAGGCCGGGGTTGCGTTCGGTGTGGTATTCGACCAGCGCCTTGCGCGGCCACGGCAGCGGGTTGAAGGCGAAGACCGCCCCCTCCCTGACCGCGCGCGTGTCCACGCGGCGCGCGAGGGATTCGAGCGCGCCGACCGTGTTCGTGAGCGCCGCGTCCGAGGCCGCGCCCATCTGGTCGCGCGTGTCGCGGTAGGCGGTGTAGAGCGCCGTGCCCGCCATGACGTCGTGGAACTGGTTGAAGAGCACCTTGTGCCACGCGTCGGCGTACTCGCGCGCCGGGTACTCCCGCCCGTGCGCGAGCGAGGCGGCGAGCGAGACCGTCTCGGCGCGCCCGAGCCAGCGCTCGGCCCGCCGGTTGAGCTGCTTCACCTCGCCGTGCGCCGAGTAGACGCCGCGCGAGTGGTACTGCAACTCGCCGCGCACGACCGGCAGCCCCGCGAAGGCGGGCGACGCCTCGACGGCCGCGAAGAACTCGCGCACGGTGCTGAAGCGCAGCTCGGGCAGCGTCCGGTCGGAGCGCATCTCGACGACCTGCCGAATCTGCTCCTTCGTCACCGAGCCGCCGTGGTTTCCGACGCCGAGGAAGAAGGCTGCGTGGTTGAAGCCGGGCTGGAAATTGTTCTCCGCGGCGAGGCGCAGGCGGTGTGCGCCCTCGCTGTAGCCGCGCCGGATTCTCAAAGCCAGGACGCGCGAGCCGTCCGGCCCCTCCCACCAGAAGAGGAGCGGGAGCTTCATCTCGTGCTCCTGCGGGCGCATGAAGACGTAGTACCGGTAGCCGGCCGCCCTGAGCAGCGTCGGCAGGCCCGCCGGGTGGCCGAACGAGTCGGGGTTGAAGCCGATTTGAATGTCGGCCGCGAGGGCGCGCTGGAAGTAGTTCTTGCCGTAGAGGCAGTGGCGGGCGATGCTCTCGGTGGAGGGGATGTTGCAGTCGGGCTCGACCGGCCAGCCGCCTATGGGCTCCCAGCGGCCTTCGCGCACGCGCTCGCGTATCTCGGCGAACATCCGCGGGTCGGCGCGCTCGGCCCAGGCGTAGTGCGCCGAGGAGGAGTGCGTGTAGCGGAAGTCGGGCGTCTCCTTCATGCGGTCGAGCGCGCTACGCATCGTCGTCAGCACGAGGTTCGAGCCGTCACGCCACGGCCACAGCCACGCCGCGTCGATGTGCGAATGGCCGATGACGTGCAGCACGCGCCGCGCCGCGCGTCCCTGCGTCTGTCCGAGGGCGGGCAGCCCCGCCAGCGCCGCGCCGCCGAGCGCCGCCGCCCCGCCGGCGTACGGCCCCGGGTCGATGACGCCCCGCCGCGCGGACGGCTCGGTCAACTGGACCATGCTGATCGTCGGCTTCGGGGCGATGATGACCGGCCAGTTCATGGCCATCCTGGACATCCAGATCGTCTCGGCCTCCCTACCCCAGATCCAGGCGGGGATCGGGGCCAGCGCCGACGAGATCAGCCGCATCCAGACCAGCTA
>DASVSK010001080.1:0-2672 GCA_036388135.1 Pyrinomonadaceae bacterium
GTCTTCGACGACCTCCGACCTCTGACTTCCGGGCTGAGGCTTAGCGGGCGGAGGCGGGCATGAGCTTGAAGTAGGCGAGCGACTCTTCGGGGGTGAGCACGGGGTGGTAGTTCTTGCCGTAGCGGCCGGTGATGATGCGGACGTAGTTCTGAGTCTCGTCGAAGGGCGGCACGCCGTCGTGCTTGTCGACGTTGCCCTCGCCGGCGTTGTAGGCCGCGAGCGCCAGCGTGACGTTGCCGTCGAAGCGCCTGAGGAGCCAGCGCAGGTACTTCGTGCCGGCCGCGACGTTCGACTCGGGGTCGTTGCGGTCGGCGCACCCGAAGCGCTGCGCGGCCGCCGGCATGAGCTGCATCAGCCCCTGCGCTCCGGCGTGCGAGACGGCCGTGGGCTTGTACTTCGACTCCTGCCAGATGACGGCGTGGATGAGGCGCGGGTCGACGCCCTGGCGCTGGCCGGCGCGGACGATGATGAGGTCAAGGTCGGCGTCGCCCGACGAGGGGACGTCCGAAGGGATGTAGTCTTCGAGGGAGACGGCGGCGGCCTCGACGCCCATGGCCGAGACGGGCGCGAGCACGCGAGTGAAGGGGCTGTCTACGAAATTAGAGAGGACGAAGATGGCGACGATGGCGAAGACGACGTTCTTAAAAGAGCGAAGGGGCTTACGCGGGGTAAAGTGCATTCTCGGTCGTTCTCCATGTGAGCTAATGACCTCTGCATTCGCTTAAAGGCCAGCGAGGTCGGCGATTCCTAACTTGCACATCGCCAGCGATGCACGGGCTTGGGGGCTACGCATGGTGGAAACGGTCGGGCTTGCAACTCTCTAAATGAGCACAGCCTGTCGAAACCGTAAGCTTAGAAGAATGAGATTGCATTCAAGTTGTATTCGGCGCACGGAAACTTTGCATCTAAGTGCTTGAACTGTATGCCTTTAAGGCAATCAGCTCTAAGTCACTGAGGGTAGTAAATTTGCGCCGCCCGGCGCGCGTCGCGGGGGGCGTTTTGGTACCATGTGAGCGAGTTTTACGTACCGAAGGCAGACGAAGCTTGTTATTTTTTGTCGATAAGTTATTTGCGTCAGTTTGGTGTAGTAGACGCGGACGCCCGCGCGAGCATCGAAGTTTTCGAGCCGTTTGCAAGTGAAACGATTGTCCGTATAATTTCTGCGGGACGCCTGACGAAAAAGCTTCTATATAAAGCTTCTATAAAGGCCGGGAACGGAGGGCTTGGGAAAAGGATGCCCATTTACGAATACTCTTGTCAGAAGTGCGGCGCGCACATGGAAGTGATGCAGAAGATTTCGGACAAGCCGCTCGCGCGCCACGCCAAGTGCGGCGGCAAGCTGGAGAAGGAGTGGTCGCGCACGGGCTTTCAGTTCAAGGGGACTGGCTGGTACGTGACCGACTACGCGGGCAAGAAGCCGGACGCGAAGGACGGCGGGGAGTCGAAGGAGTCGAAGGAGTCGAAGGCCGACGCCCCGGCGGAGGCGAAGCCGTCGGCCGCCGAGTCGAAGGGCGAGGCGAAGAACAAGGGCGGGAAGAAGACCGCGGGCGCGCCCACTTCGGGCGGCGACTGAGTAAGGTGTAAGAGATGCGCGCACCCTTTAAGATGGTCACGGCGCTTCTAGCCCTCTGCCTCCTGCTCGCGGGGCTGGCGGCGGGGCAGGCGGGGCGGCGCACGGGCGGCGAGAACGACCTCGGCAAAGAGCGCGGGATGTTCCTCAACGTCACGGCGGTGCGCGAGGACGGCTCGGACGAGCGCGTCACGTCGAAAGACATTGCGCTATACGACGGCGGGATGGAGCAGGCTATCCAGAGCTTCTCGCCCGACCCGACCCCCGCGCGCATCGTCATCCTCGTCGACAACAGCTTGGGCCTGCGCGCCGACGTCGAGAAGTTGCAGAAGGCGACGCGCGAGTTCGCCTACGAGATTTATGAGGGCGACCAGGTGATGGTCGTCGGCTACGACCAGAACCCCGAGATCATCTCGGACTGGACGGACGACGCGAAGAAGATCGAGGCGGCGCTCCCGCAGTTCCGCAAGCGCGGCGAGCCGCACCTCTTCGACGCGCTCTCGGCCGTCATCTCGGACGCGTTCGGCCCCTTCGTCGGGCGTACGCGCAAGCGCGTCATCGTGCTCGTCGCCGACGGGCTCGACCGCGGCAGCCGTACGCACTTCCAGAAGGTCTACGACGACCTGCTGCGGCAGGACATCACGGTCTACGCGCTCCAGATTCCCGACCGCACGGGCGGGGCGCTGCGCCGCGACCGGCTCAAGCCCGCGCAGGCCATCCAGAAGCTCACGGGCGACACGGGCGGGCGCGTCCTATCGGTCAACGACTCGCGCGACGCCGCCAAGGCCATCTGCGACGAGCTGCGCAAGAACCGCTACGTGCTCGGCTACACGCCCACGAGCCTCCCGCTCTACGACGCGCGGCGCATCCTCGTCGTCCCCGACGAGGGCGTTGCCGTCCGCCACAAGCTGCAACAGCCGGGGAATTAAAGCAGCGACGGTTGAGGGGTGAAGGGTGACGAGCTTAAAGGCAGCGCCTTACTCGTCGCCCTTCACTGCTTCCGGGAGTAGACGTAGAACATGACGCAGATGACGATGAGGAGGAGCACTTCGAGCTGGAGGAAGTATTGCCAGTCGGTGCGGCCGGCGTCGTCGCGCGCGAC
>DASVSK010001081.1:0-2225 GCA_036388135.1 Pyrinomonadaceae bacterium
GTGTGCACCTCCCAGCCGTCCCATAGCGCGTCCCCGTCGGTGTCCCGTGTGTCCGGGTCGGTGCCGATGAGCGCCTCCTCGGCGTCGGTCAAATCGTCCCGGTCGCGGTCGGGCTCGACCCCGCTCTTGGGCCCGGCCTCGGTCACGTTCTCCGTGGTGGTCAGGGTGCGCGTCTTGAAAGCGGGGGGAAACTGGAACTGAGCCCCCCTCGCGGTCTGCGGCGACCCGGCGGCGGAACGCTTCTGCACCCCGGTCGTGTCCCCGCGCCCCTCTATCCTCCTCAGGCTCTGCTCCATTCTTTCGAGCCGCTTCTCGATACTCTCCAGCCGGCCCTTATCCTGGGTCGCGGCCTGTTGCGCGGCGCAGGGGGGGAGACCTTGCGCGGCCAGAAGGGCCAGAGCTGTCAGCAGCCTGGGCGCCTTGATGCGAAACACGTTTGTCACTTGGGTTCTCCTTCTCAGAAAGTCTTCGGGCAGCGCCCAGCCCCTCCGACGGCCGGTAGAGTTAGCACCGCCCGCAGCGCAGGTCGGGGCCGTCGTCTGCGGTGGTTGTTCGTCACGTCCGCCCTCCTCGCGGGGGGAAGGGAGCGCGCGTGTCCCCGCGCGTCGGTCGCGCGACCGACGCGCGGGGACACGCCGGCGCTACTTCTTCGGCGTGAGCGCTTCCTTGAACTGCTTGACCGGGATGTTGAAGCCGAAGATGAACTTCGTGACGCGGCGCGTCTGCAAGTCGCCCTCCAACTGCGCCGGCGTCGCGGTCTCGCCCGCGGCCAGCGTACGCGGCTCCCTGACGCGGTTGAAGACGACCCCGGCGAAGAGGTTGAACTTGAAGTTCGTTTTGTAGACGCCCATCCCGAGGCCGACCATCGGGCTGTCGAGCGGCTTGCCGGAGATCGGGACTCCGAGGACGAGGTGCGGGGTCTTGATGAATTCTTCGCCCTTCGTGTCTACGCCGCGGGGGTTGAAGAAGAGGTTGAGGAAGCCGTAGGCGTTCTGACGGTTGACCTCGCGGGCCGTCACCTGGCCGTTCTCGGCGTCGTACTTAACCTCCTTGAACCCCTTGACCGGCAGCCCCACGCTCACGTCCCAGTGGTAGCGCCCCTCGTTGTCGTAGACCTTCTCGTAAGCCTTCTGCTGCTGCGTCTGTTGGTCCTTCTCCACCGCCGCGCCCGGCCGCGCCTCGCCGGCCAGGGCCATGATCCCGGCCGACGGCAGGAAAACGATGTCGCTCTTGACGGCGATGTCGGCCGGGATGTCTTTGAGGAGGAGCATCCTGCCGCCCCAGTACGAGGGGAGCGCCTGCCGCTTGTCCTCCCCCGCCGCCGGGTTGCTCATGATGATGCCGGCCAGGTCGATGGCGTTCTGGATGTTCGCCGGAATCTTCTTCTTCACGTCCACCGTGTACTTGATGTCCCAGGACTCGCGCGCCGTGAGGTGCACCAGGAGCACGGCGACGCGCCGGTGGCCGTAGATGCGCGTGCCCTCCTGCACCGTCTGCGCCTCCCCTTCCGGCGCGCCGCCCGTCGCGGCCTTGTTGCGGTAGAGGAACCACTTCTCCTTCTTGACCTCGTATTTCGTCGGGTTGCCGGCGCGCGCCGGCGGGTCCGTTTCGGGCCACTTCACCAGGTGGATGATGACGTAGTCGTCGTGCTCCCACGCGTAGTCGCACTTGCCGATGGTGTCCGCGATGAGCCTCCCGGGATTCGCGATTGGCTGCTTCCGGCTGGCGAGGTCGAAGACGGCGTTCGCGCCTTTCTCCATTGCGGTCTCCTGGGCGAGGCGGTTGCGCACGGCGATGGTGAGGGTGTCGGAGTTCGATTCAATGTCTATCGGCGCGGTATCGTCGTCCGTCTCGGGGTTCTTCGTGCAGGGGTCGGTATCAGTATCGGCGGCGTCCGCGACCTGGCCGCCGGCGTTGGACCGCGTGGCGACGGTGATGCGGCGGACGGGGCCGCTGACGCGTATCGAGTAAGCCTGAGTGAAGAGGGCGGGCTCGTCGGGCCTGGCGGACAGGGCGGCCGCGTCGAACACTTCGATGGTGAAGACGTAGGGCGCGAGTTGTGCGGTGGTCGGCCTGCCGTGCAGCCTCCCGTCAGCGTCGAGAGTGAGCCCGGGCGGGAGCCGGCTGTTCCCGGCTACGCGCCACACGGTCTGCTTCGTCGCCCCCTCGGCCCCGAACTGTAAATCGTAGGTCGTGTCGACGCGCGCGTCGTCCAGCGTCAGGGG
>DASVSK010001082.1:0-5736 GCA_036388135.1 Pyrinomonadaceae bacterium
TACTTCATGATGGCGGAGGAGCTGGTCAAGCACCGGCGCACAGAGGCGGCCGTCCCCTTCTACGAGCGCGCCGTCGAGCAGGACCCGGCGCAGCCGGTCTACTACACGCGGCTCGGCGTCGCGCACTTCCGCGGCCGGCGCTACCAGCAGTCGCGCGAGACCTTCGAGCGCGGGCTCGCGCGCTTCCCCGACGACGGCTCGCTCAACTACCTCGCCGGCTACGCCGCGCGCGCCGAGGGCGAGTTCGACCTGGCGGCGAAATACTTCCGGCGCGCCGTCGAGCTACAGCCCGACAACGCCCCGGCCTACGCCAGCCTCGGCTTCCTCACCGGCGAGCGCGGGCAGCACGAAGAGGCCGAGCGACTCCTGCGCCGCGCGCTCGCGCTCGACCCGCAAAACTTCCCCGCGACCTACGACCTCGGCCGCCTGCTCGTCCGCCTCAAGCGTTACGCGGACGCGCTGCCCGTGCTCGAACGCGGCGTGCGCCTCGGCACGCGCGACCCCGGCATACACTACCAGCTCTTCCTCGCCTACTCGCGCCTCGGCCGCAAGGCCGACGCCGACCGCGAGCTGGCGAACTTCAAGCGCATGGACGAGGCGCGCAAGGCGGCCGACGCGCTCGCGCCGGGCGCGAAGCCCACCGAAGAGGAGTTGCCGCCGCCCGAGACCGGCGCGCCGCCGAAGGCGGGCCCCGCCGGGAGGCCGCCCGCGCGCTGACGGCCGCAACCCGGCCGAGACTTGTTTTACAGGGCGGAGACGGAGGTCGTTCACCCGCATGAAGAGAATGAAGGTCGTCGTGTTCTGGGCGGGGCGCGCTAACGCCGGCCGGAAGTTCGTGGTGATGAGACCGTGACCACGGGAGGTCAGATGAAACAGGGAGCGCACAAGCCCGCCGCCGTACTCTTCGCCGCCTTCGCCGCCGTGCTGCTCGCCGCCGCCTGCGCCCGCGCGCAGGACGCCGCGCCGCGGGTCGAGCGCGTCGAGCCGCCTTCGTGGTGGGCCGGCCACACCGTCAACCCCGTGCGGCTGCTCGTGCGCGGCTCGAACCTGCACGGCGTCGCCCTGCGCCCCGCGCCCGGCGCGCCGTTCGAGGTTCTGAACCAGACCGTCAACGCCGCGGGCACTTACGTTTTCGCCGACCTGCGCATCGACCCGACGGCCCGGCCCGGCGACTACGAGCTGGTCTTCACGAAGGGCGCGGGCGCGACGCGCGCCCCCTTCCGTATCAACCGGCCTCTCGACCCGTCGACGAACTTCCGCGGCGTGACGACCGACGACGTCATCTACCTCATCATGCCCGACCGCTTCGCCGACGGCGACCGCTCGAACAACAGCCCCGCCGGCTCGCCGCCCGAGGCCAACGACCGACGCAACCCGCGCTCGTGGCACGGCGGCGACCTCCGCGGCGTCATCGAGCGGCTGCCTTACCTCAAAGACCTCGGCGTCACCGCCGTCTGGCTCACGCCCTGGTACGACAACTGGAACGGCGTCAACCGCTGCGACAAGCCCTGGTGCCCGAACACTTATTATCACGGCTATCACGCGGTGGATTACTACGCGGTCGAAGACCGCTTCGGCACGATGGAGACGCTGCGCGAGCTGGTGGATAGGGCGCACGCGCTGGGGATGAAGGTCATTCAGGATCAGGTCGCCAACCACGTCGGCTCGCAGCACCCGTGGGTCAAAGACCCGCCGCTCGACGACTGGTTCCACGGCACTCTCGCCTCGCACCTGCGCAACCCCTTCCGCGGCGACCTGCTCGTCTCGCCGCACGCGCCGCCCGAGGCGCGCCGCGCCACGCTCGACGGCTGGTTCTCCGACGACCTACCCGACATGAACCAGGAGCAGCCCGAGGTCGCGCGCTACGAGATACAGAACTCGCTCTGGTGGGTCGGCATGACCGGCATCGACGGCATACGGCAGGACACCGTCCAGTACCTGCCGCGCTTCTTCATACGCGACCTGAACGTCGCGCTCGACCGCCAGTACCCGTCCATGTGGATGGTCGGCGAGGCTTGGAACGAAGACCCCGTCCACACCAGCTTCTTCATCGGCGGGCGCGAGGGCTGGGACGGCGTCGACACGAAGATGGACGCCGTCTTCGACTTCCCCGCGTGGGACGTCTCGCGCAACGTCTTCACGGGCAAGAGGCCGGCGAGCGACCTGCGCTACGTGCTGCTCTCCGACTCGCTCTACCCCGACCCGTCGCGCCTCGTCACGATGTCGAACAACCACGACACGCGCCGCTTCATGTCACTGGAAGGCGCGACGCTCGAAGGCGCGATGCTCCACCTCGCCTACACCGTGACCATCCGCGGCACGCCGCAGCTCTACGCGGGCGAGGAGATAGCGATGCAGGGCGGCGACGACCCCGACAACCGGCGCGACTTCCCCGGCGGCTTCCCCAATGATGCGCGCGACGCCTTCACGAAGGCCGGGCGCACGCCCGCCGAGCAGCGCATGTTTGAGTGGACGCGCGACCTCCTGCGCCTGCGCCGCGAGCACTCGGCGCTCCGCCGCGGGGCGCTGCTCGACCTGCACTTCGACGCGGACTCCTACGCCTACGCGCGCCGCGACGGCTCGGGGACGGTCGTCGTCGCGCTCAACCGCGCCGCCGCGCCGAAGGAGATGACGATTCCGGCCGCCTACCTCGACGCGCGCGACGGCGCGCGGCTCGAACCGCTGCTCGCGGCCGCCGACCGCCCCGCCGTCGCCGCGGGCTCGCTCAAGCTGACGGTGCCCGCGCGCTCCGCCGCCGTCTACAAACTCTCGGCGCAGTAAGACGCCCTGACTAAAGGGAAAGGCGGAGGGCGAAAGGCGAAGGGCGAAAGGTGAATCGGGGACTAGGACGACGAGTGCTTTTACTTTCGCCCTTCGCCCTCGGCCTTTCACCCTGTTTCTGTTGCCGACGCGCGGCAATTGTTGTAGTTTTCAGGGAAACCAGACCAGCAGCGAGGTACAAGGTGAGCTTCCCAAGAGCGTGCGGCATCCTTCTGCACCCGACCAGCCTGCCCGGCGTCCACGGCGTCGGCGACCTCGGGCACGAGGCGTACCGCTTCGTCGACTTCCTCGTCGCCTCGGGGCAGAGCCTCTGGCAGGTCCTGCCGCTGGGGCCCACCGGCTACGGCAACTCCCCTTACCAGTGCTTCTCGGCCTTCGCGGGCAATACCCTGCTCGTCAGCCCCGAGCTGCTCGTCGAGCAGGGACTGCTCGCGCCCGGCGCGCTCGAAGGGCTGCCCGTGCTGCCCGCAGGGCAGGTCGATTACGGCGAGGCGTTCCCGCGCAAGGAGGCGCTGCTCGGCGAGGCTTTCGAGAACTTCCGCCGCACGGAGCCCGCGGCCGTCGCCGACGCCTTCGAGGGCTTCAAGTCGTCGGCCGCCCCGTGGCTCGACGACTACGCGCTCTACCGCTCGCTCAAGCGCGAGCGGGACAAGGCGGCGTGGACGGAGTGGGAAGCGCCGCTCGTCCGCCGCGACCCCGCGGCGCTCGAAGAGGCGCGCGCGCGGCTCGCCGGGCAGATGGAAGAGGTGAAGTTCAAGCAGTTCCTCTTCTTCGACCAGTGGGCGCGGCTGCGCGAGTACTGCCGCGGGCAGCAGGTGCGCATCGTCGGCGACATCCCCATCTTCGTCGCGCAGGACTCGGCTGACGTCTGGGCGCAGCCCGGGCTTTTCAAGCTGGACGAGCGGGGCCGCCCCGTGGTCGTCGCCGGCGTCCCGCCCGACTACTTCAGCAGGACGGGCCAGCTCTGGGGCAACCCGCTCTACGACTGGGAGCGGATGCGCGGGGACGGCTTCCGCTGGTGGGTCGAGCGCGTGCGGTCGATGCTGTCGCTGGTGGACGTCATCCGCATCGACCACTTCCGCGGCTTCGCGGCCTACTGGGAGATACCGGGCGGCGACGCGACGGCCGAGCGCGGCCGCTGGGCGCACGCGCCGGGGCGCGAGCTGTTCCAGTCCATCAAGGCCGAGCTGGGCGAGCTGCCCATCATCGCCGAAGACCTCGGCTTCATCACGCCCGACGTCATCGGGCTGCGCGACGAGTTCGGCTTCCCCGGCATGCGGATACTCCAGTTCGGCTTCTCGACCGACTCGACGAACAAGGACCTGCCGCACAACTACGTCCGCAACACGGTCGTCTACACGGGGACGCACGACAACGACACCGCCGTCGGCTGGTACGGGAGCGAGCCCGCGGGCGGCGCTTCCGTCCGCAGCTCCGAGCAGGTCGAGCGCGAGCGCCGCTACTGCCTCGACTACCTCTCGACCGACGGCGCGGAGATCAACTGGGACTTCATACGCGCGCTCTACGCCTCGGCCGGCGACACCGCGCTCGTCCCCTTGCAGGACGTGCTCGGCCTCGGCTCCGAGGCGCGCATGAACACGCCGGCCACGATGTCCGGCAACTGGGGCTGGCGCTTCCGCGAGGGCGAGCTGGACGAGACGCTGAGCGCGCGCCTGCGCCGCCTCGCCGAACTCTACGGCCGCTACCCGGCGCTCCCGCCCGAGCAGCGCCCCGAGCACACGGCCGAGAGCTACGAGTTCAAGCAGACGTGGGGATGAACGGCCGCGTCCTGAAGGCGGCACTTCTTCTAACGCTCGCCGGCGCGCTCGGCGGGTGCGGCGCGGCGCGGGGCCTCTACTACGCGGCCACGCAGCGGGTGGTGAAGGTGACGACCGAGGGCATGGCCCCGACCGTCAAGCCCGGCGAAGACGTAGTCGTAGACCCCACCTTCTACGTCGGCAACCCCGTCCGGCGTTTCGACGTGGTCGTCTTCAGGCCGCTCCCGGCGAACGTGCCCGACGCGCCCGGCAGTGACGAGCACCCGGTCTACCTCCAGAGGGTGCTGGGGCTCGGCGGCGAGACGCTTGAGGTCAGGGGCGGCCTGATTTACGTCGACGGGCTGGCGCTGGAAGAGCCCTTCGACACTGTCCCCTTGAGCGAGGCGGAGCACCACGGGCCGTTGAAAATCCCGCAGGGCGAGCTCTTCCTGATGGGCGACAACCGCCGGAACAGTTACGACAGCAGGCACTGGCCCGAGCCGACCCTGGCGGAGAGCCGCCTGTTAGGGAAGGTCGTCAAAGTCTTGCCGCGTTGAGCGGCGCGGCCGGCCGGGCTCTCGCCGGCGCACATATGCACACCATGAGTAACTTCAAAGCTCGCGCGCGCCGCGCCGCCTCGGCGCTGGTCCTGGTCGCGGCCGCCGTCTCGGTCTGCGCGGCGCAGCCGCCCTCGGTCACGAAGGTCGAGCCGCCCGACTGGTGGGCGGGTCACTCGGTCAACCCGGTGCGCGTGCTGCTGCGCGGCCGCAACCTGGGCGGGGCGCGCGTCGCGGCCGCGGGGCAGGGAATCAGGACGGGGCTCGTCCGCGTCAACGAGTCGGGCACCTACGCCTTCGTCGACGTCTTCGTCGAGCGCGACGCGCGCTCCGGCGCGCGCCGGCTCCGCGTGACCACCGCCGCCGGGACCGTCGAAGCGCCCTTCGCCGTCGCCGAGCCGCTCCCGCGCGCCGGGCGCTACCAGGGCTTCACGACCGACGACGTCATCTACTTCATCATGCCCGACCGCTTCGCCGACGGCGACCGCTCGAACAACGACCCGCCGAAGTCGCCCGGCCTCTACGACCGCACCAAAGGGCGCTACTACCACGGCGGCGACTTCCAGGGCGTCATCGACCGCCTGCCCTACCTCAAGGAGTTGGGCGTCACGGCCGTCTGGATCAACCCCGTCTACGACAAC
>DASVSK010001083.1:0-3612 GCA_036388135.1 Pyrinomonadaceae bacterium
CCGCGGCCGACCTCGGCGCGACCTTCGCCAAAGACGGCGAACAGGTCGTGGGTAAGGCGGTCCCGCCGGGCGCGCTCGTCGTCAAGACGGTGCCCGCGGGCACGGCCGCCTACGAGCAGGGCCTGAGCGCCGGGGACCAGATCGTCGCCGTGGACGGCTACCGCGCCACGGCCGACTTCCTCAAAGACCGCATGGCCGAGAAGCGCCCCGGCGACCGGCTCGCCCTCGCCGTCTTCCGCGGCGACGAGCTGCGCACGCTCGACGTCAAGCTCGGCGGCCGCCCCGCCGCCGCCTACCGCATCGTCCCCGTCGCCGGGGCCACCGAGCAGCAGAAGCGCAACTACCAGTCCTGGCTCGGCGCGCCCTTCCCGCAGCCGCGCTAGGGCCGCCGCTCGAAACCAAGCCCCGGGGGACGGCCGTGAAGCTGGAGTTTGAAGGAAAGGTCGCGCTGGTGACGGGCGGCGCGTCGGGCATCGGGCGCGCGTGCGCGTCGGAGCTGGCGCGGGGCGGGGCCGACATCGCGCTGGTCGACTCGGCCGCCGAGGCGCAGCTCGCGCAGGCCGAGAATTTGTTGAAGGCCGCGGGCGGGCGCGTGGTATCTTTCCGCGCGGACGTGCGCGAGCACGCGAGCGCCGCGCAGGCCGTCGAGGAGACTCTGGCGCGCCTCGGCCGCCTCGACGTGCTGGTCAACGCCGCGGGCGTCACGTCGGACGCGCCGCTGTGGGAGATGACGGAGGAGCAGTGGCGCGTCGTCCTCGACACCAACCTCAAGGGCGCTTTCAGCTACACGCAGGCCGCCGCACGCCACTTCCGGCGCGCACGCGCCGGGCGCGTCATCAACGTCGCCTCCATCGAGGCGGGGCGCGGCCGCTTCGGCCTCGCCAACTACGCCGCGTCGAAGGCCGGGCTCGTCGCGCTCACCCGCTCGGCGGCGGCCGAGCTGGGGCGCTACGGCGTCACGGTCAACGCGGTCGCGCCGGGCTTCATCCGCACGCCGCTGGTCGAGCGCCTGCCCGAGAAGGTCAGGGAGCGCGCCGTCGCCGAGTCCGCGCTCGGGCGCATGGGCGAGCCCGAGGACGTGGCCCACGCCGTCGCCTTCCTCTGCTCCGAACGCGCGCGCCACGTCACGGGCACAGTCCTGACGGTCGACGGCGGCCAGTCGCTCTAGGGAATCGCCACAGAGACACGAAGCCGCGGAGGGCTTAAGGATTTGAAATCTCAAAGTTGAGATTTGAATTTTAATCTCCGTGTCTCCGTGTCTCCGCGTCTCCGTGTCTCCGGGGCAAATTTGAATCGGACGGTAAAGAGGAAGGCGAAGGATGAGAAGACTGTTTGCGGTTCTGTTCGCCGTGGCGGTCGCGGCGGCCGGCGCGGCCGCCGCGAGCCGGCAGGTTCAGTGGCAGTGGTCTGAGTCGCCGAGCGTGCGCATCGGCGTGCGCGACAAGAACGAAGACCTCCGCGGCTACGAGGCGACCTTCGTCGTCACGTCCGCGCGGACGGGCAGGCGCTGGGAGCGGAAGATAAAAGTCGAGGGCGACCACTTCGGCTACCAGAACTTCCCCGACGACTTCGCGGCCTTCGACTGGGCCTCGCACGCGCCGCGCTTCAACTGGACGTGTACGGTCGGCGGCAAGGTCGTCGTGCGCGGCAGGTTCATGCTCGCCACCACGAGCGAGATGGAGGAGGACGAGAGGCGCGCCGCGCCGCCGCGCCGCCGCAGGCCGGGGAGGTGACGTTTAGCGTCTGAGGTCTGAACGCCGCCCTCTCGTCCTTCCGATGAGCACGCCGCGCATGGCTACAGCCGAGAAGCCGGTCGCCGCCGAGGCGGTTCCGCCCGACGGGCGCGGGCGGCTGCTGCGCGTGCTGGGCGTGGTCTTCGGGCTGGCGGTGACGGTCGGCATCACCATCGGGATGGGCATCCTGCGCACGCCCGGCGAGGTGGCCGCGCACCTGCCGAGCCCGTGGCTCTTCCTCGGCGCGTGGCTCCTCGGCGGCGTCTACGCGCTCTTCGGCGCGGTGTCGGTGGCGGAGCTGGGGACGATGATCCCGCGCTCGGGCGGCTTCTACGTCTTCGCGCGCCGCGCGCTCGGCGAGTACCCGGGCTTCGTCGTCGGCTGGAGCGACTGGCTCTCGACGTGCGGGACGGTCGCCGCGGTCGCGCTAGTCATAGGCGAGTACGCGGGGGCGCTGGTTCCGTCCCTGGCGGGGCGCGCGCAGGCGGTCGCCTCCCTCGTCGCCATCGCCTTCGCCCTCTTGCAGTGGCGCGGCGTGCGGTGGGGCGGTCGGTCGCAGGAGTTGACGAGCCTCGTCAAGACGCTCGCCTTCGCGGCGCTCATCGCGGCCTGTTTCGCGTGGGGCGGGGCGGGCGACGCCGCGACGCCGGCCGTGTCTCAGCCGCCGACGCCGCCCGCGCCCGCGGGGCTGGGCCTTCTGACGGCGTCGGTGCTCGCGCTCCAGGGCATCATCTACACCTACGACGGCTGGTACAGCACGGTCTACTTCGGCGAGGAGGTGCGCGACACGGCGCGCAACGTGCCGCGGGCGATGGTCGGGAGCGTGCTGCTCGTCATCGCCGTCTACCTGCTCTTTAACGCGGCGCTGCTCTACGTGCTCCCGTTCGGGCGGCTGGCGGGGGAGAGGCTGGCGGCGGGCGCGGCGGCCGAGGCCGTCTTCGGGCCGGGCGGCGCGGCCGTCATCGGCGTGGTGGCGATACTCTCGCTGCTCGCCTCGGTCAACGGGAACACGCTGACGGCCCCGCGCGTCATCTACGCGATGAGCCGCGACCGCCTGTTCTGGCGCGGCGCGTCGCGCGTCAACCGCGGGGGCACGCCGACCGTCTCGCTCGCGCTGAGCACGGCGGCGGCGGTGCTGCTGATAGTCTTCAGCGGCACCTTCCAGAAGCTGCTCGCGGCGCTCGCCTTCTTCTTCGTCACGGACCTCGCGCTCGTCTTCGTCTCGGTCTTCGTGCTGCGGCGGCGCGAGCCCGACGCCGAGCGCCCCTACCGCGCGTGGGGCTACCCCTTGACGACGGCGCTGGCGCTGGCCTGCTCGGTCGCCTTCCTCGCCGGGGCGGTCTTGAGCGACACGGAGAACAGCCTCTACGCGCTCGGGCTCCTCGCCATGAGCCTCCCCGTCTACCTCGTCGTCCGCGGCCTGCGCGGGAAGGGAAGTGATAGAGTGGCGGGTGACGGGTGACGGGTTAAAGGCGGAAGGCTGTTAACCCGTCACCCGTCACCCGTCACTTCCTTAAACGCTTATGACCGAACTTTACCAGCACATACGTTTCCGCGTGGAGGAGCGGGTGGCGCGCGTGACGTTCGCGCGGCCGCCGCTCAACATCTTCACCATCGCCTTGATGCGCGAGCTGGACGCGGCGCTCACCGAGTGCATGTTGATGCGCGACGTGGTGGCCGTCGTCTTCGACGCCGCGGCGGGGTCGCGCGCCTTCAGCGCGGGCGTCTCGGTCGAGGAGCACCAGCCGGAGACCGTCTACCAGATGCTCGAATCCTTCCACAACGTCTTCCGCACCCTTGAGCAGATGGGGAAGCCGACGCTGGCGCTGGTGGAGGGCGCGGCGCTCGGCGGCGGGTGCGAGCTGGTGGCGGGCTGCGA
>DASVSK010001084.1:0-2499 GCA_036388135.1 Pyrinomonadaceae bacterium
GTCGAAGCGGCTCGAAATGTAGGTCTCGTCGGGCGAGCCGAAGTCGCCGCCCCACTCGAAGCGCTGCTCCACCTCGCCGCGCTCGTGCCCCTCGTGGAGAATCTTCACGGCCTCGTCGTAGTGCAGCCGCGGGAAGGGCGGCGTGACGGCTTCGAGCTTCGAGGCGTCGCGCTCCAGAACCTTCAGCTCCTCCTGCCGCTCTTCGAGCACGCGGGCGGCGATTGACGAAAGGAAGCGCTCGCTCAGGTCCAGCACGTCGTCGAGCGTGGCGTAGGCCATCTCGGGCTCGACCATCCAGAACTCCGTCAGGTGGCGGCGCGTCTTCGAGCGCTCGGCGCGGAAGGTCGGGCCGAAGCAGTAGACTTTGCCGAAGGCCGCGGCCGTCGCCTCGTTGTAGAGCTGCCCCGACTGCGAGAGGTACGCCTTCTCGTCGTCGAAGTAGTCGACCTCGAAGAGCGTGGTCGTGCCCTCGCAGGCCGCGGGCGTCAGGATGGGCGTGTCGCAGAGCACGAAGCCGTCGCGGTTGAGGAAGTCGCGCACGGCGTTGATGACGGTGTGTCGGACGAGGAGGATGGCGTGCTGCCTGCGCGAGCGGAGCCAGAGGTGGCGGTGGTCCATGAGGAACTCCGTCCCGTGCTCCTTCGGCGTGATGGGGTAGCCCTCGACGCGCTGCAAGACTTCGGCGTCGGCGACGTCTATCTCGAACCCGCCGGGCGCGCGCTCGTCCGCGCGCACCGTGCCGCGCACGCTGACGGCCGACTCCTGGCCGAGGCGCGAGAGCGCGTCCCAGACCTCGGGCGCGATGGCCTTCTTGAGCACGACGCACTGGACGACGCCCGTGCCGTCGCGGAGCTGCGGGAACATGAGCTTGCCGCTCGAACGCGTGTTGTAGAGCCAGCCGCGGACGGTGACCTCTTCCCCCGCGTGGCGCGAGAGCTGGTTGATGTAGACCTGTTGCATGATCGAGTCGGTGCGAAAGCGGCGGCGGCGCGCGGACTTTCCGGGCCCCGCCCTAACTCCCTCCGTGTAGAAAAATCAACTGCCGTTTCCCCCGCCCGGGTACTCGGCCCCTTCGAGGCGCTCGCGCAAAGTCGAGCGCAGGAGCGGGAAGCGGCCGAGCCATTCGGCCGCCTGGACGACTATCTCCAGCGTCGGGTTGATGAAGTGCGCGTAGGTGTCGCCGCGCCCGGCCACCGCCGTCTGGAAGGAGAAAGTCCCCGTCGCCTTCAGGCAGCGCTGGACGGCCATCAGGCGGAACTCGTAGGCGAAGTCGTCCGGGTCGATGGGGTCGAGCCCGCGCGCGCGCCGCTCTTCGAGGAAGAAGAGGCGGCGCTCGCGCACCTCGGCGAGCGACGGCATGCTTGTGCGCCGGTCGAGCAGGAGCGAGACGAGGTCGTAGCTCGCGGGCCCCATGCGCGCGTCCTGATAGTCGATGACGCGCAGCCGCCCCCTGGCGTCGACCATCAGGTTAGACGTGTGAAAGTCGCGGTGGCAGAGCACGCGGGGCCGCGCGGCCAGCTCTGCGGCGACGTCGTTCAGCTCGGCCCTCAACTGCGCCTCGTCGCCGTGCCTGAGCGTCTCGCCGCGCAGGCTCTTGAAGAAGTGCTCGACGAAGTAGTCCAGCTCCCAGGAGAGTTTCGCCTCGTCGAAGGCGAGGCGGCTGGCGATGGACTGTCGCTCGTAGGCGAGCGCGGTCGCCGCCTGTATGTCGGCGATGAGCGAGACGGCCTGCTCGATGTGCGCCTCGCGCTCGTCCTCGGAGGCGGCGTCGAAGACGCGCCGGAGCTGGCGGTCGCCGAAGTCCTCCTGGACGATGATGCCGTTGAGCGGGTCGACGTCGAGTATCTCGGGGACGGGGAGTTTCGCCTCGGCGAAGAGGCGGGAGACGTCCATGAAGGGGTGAATCTCGGGGTCGAAGGGCTCGGGGTAGACCGCGGCCACGGCCAGGGAGTTCTTCCAGGGGATGCGGAAGTATTCGCGCGTCGAGGCGTCGGGCGTGAGCGCCAGAACCCTCCCGGCGTCGCCCCCGAGGCGCGTGACGTAATCCGCCAGACGCTCGCGCGCGGAGGTGCGGAAGGCGTTCGACGTGATCTGCGAAGGGTGGTGCATCGGGCGAAACTTACGGGGCGAAACGAAAACATTTTCCGCCGTGACCGGCGGCGGCGCTTTAGACGCGAGCGCCGGCCGCGAGCCTTTCCGGCGTGCCGGCGTAGAGACGGCCGCAAGACTCACGCGGATGGAGAGGCCCGGAGTCCGGGCCCCGGCTCCGCACCGACTTTGCGGCTTCGGCCACGGTTTTAGTCGACCTTTTTCTGCATTTTAGGCGCGGGGGGATTGTATCACCTCGGTATTGGTGCCACAAAATTTGAGCCGCGGAACTCGCCCCGGAGACCCTTCGGCGGCGGCTCGACGCCGCGCGCGAGTTCGGCGCGGACGACGGCCACCTCTTCAAAGACCTCGCCGGGCTCGACCCGCACCCCCGCACCCAGCACCGAGCGG
>DASVSK010001085.1:0-2665 GCA_036388135.1 Pyrinomonadaceae bacterium
GGTCGGCGGCCTGCCGTGGTGAGAAGAGAGAAGGGCCGGGTGTAGGCGACTTCTACACTCGGCCCTCGGTCCCCGGCACTCCGTCCTTCTTTCAGTTCTTCTTTTTCCGGTTGACGCGTATGCGCGGGAGGTTGAGGGTCCGGCCGAGTTTTTTGAGCTTGTCGACGTCGACCGCCCCGACGATGTTGATGACGGTCAGCTCCCTGGCCCCGACGACGAGGAGTGCCAGCCCCTCGACGCGCGCGCCCGCGCTCGCCACGTAGAGTTCGGCGTCGCCGAAGTCCAGCCCGCGCGACTCGACGTCGACGAGCCGCGTCCAGCCGGGCGCGCGCAACTGCTCGCGGATTGACGCGAAGTCCGCCTCCGAGAACTGCCCCTCCGACTTGAACTCGTAGCTCTTCACGTAGACGCCCTTCAGCCCCGCGACGACCTCCTTGACGGCCTGCTCCTCTGGGTCTTTGTCCGAGAGTATCGAGCCCGCGAAGCTCATCAGGAAGCCGTCGATCTCGATGTCGACCGTCTCGGCCGCCCTCGGCGCGAGCCTTTCCAGACTGTCGAGCCGCAGCCGCCCGCCCGACGCCTGGACGCCCTGCGCCTGCGCCGGGGACGAGGCCGCGAGCGCCGCCAAGAAGACGACGAGGGTCGTGGTGAAACGGATGAGTGATGTGATGAACGCTTGTCTCATGGATTCCCCGCTAAGTTCGCCTGTTAAGTTTGCCGACCAGATATTACCGGCCCCGCCGCCGGCCAACGCCGCACGCCCCGCACGCGTCAGCGCGGACGCGACTCCGAGCCGTCCAGACCCTGCGCCCTCTGCCGCACGTCCCTGAGCTTCGCGCCGGTCAGACGCAGCGCATAGACCAACTGCTCCTTCGTCAACAGCCGCGTGCCCTCGACGAACGCCGACGCGCCGCCCCCGCCTGCGCGCATCGCTTCGACGGTTAAGCCTTCTGCCGCCTCTGGACGGCCGCCCGGCGCGACTGCCGACGGCTTCTGCCGCCGCTGGACGGCCGCGAGCCCCGCACCCTTCCGCCGCCGCGGCGCGAGACTCACGACGGCCGCGCTATCATCTTTCGCCCCGCCCGCGCCCGCCTTAATCTCGCGCGCGCCGCCCGGCGTCTCGCCCGTGCGCGGAGCGGACGCGGCGCGTGCGTGCGTCTGCCCCGAAGGCGTCGGGGCGACTCTCTCCCGTGCGCCCTCCCATGTCTGCCGCGTCTCGCGCGCCGCGGCGCGGCCGTCGTCGGTCGCCACGCGCGAGCGCGACGACAGCGCCGCCGCGCCGAGGATGAAGGCGAGCAGCAGAGCGGCCGCCGCGGCGAGCCCGGCCGGCGCGAAGAGGCTCGACGCGCGGAGCCTTCCGGCAAGGCCGTAGAGCCCTCGCGGACGCGGCGCGGCGGGCGCGGCACCCGCGGGCAGTTCGAGCGGGCGCGGCGCGTGGCCGAAAGCCCCGAGCAGCCTTTCGAGCCGCTCGACCTCCGCGTCCGCCTCGCCCGTCTTGTCCCAAAGGTAGTCGCTCATCTTCAACGGCCCTTCAAGCCCTCGCGTCCTTTCAAAACTTCATGCCCTTCAAGCCTTCGCGCCCTTCAAACCTTCGCGCCCTTCGGCCCGAGCCTCTTGCGCAGCAGGGCCATCCCGCGGTGCAGGTTCACGCGCACGGAGCCGGGGCGCATTCCCGTCCGCTCCGCGATCTCGGGGCCGGTCATCCCTTCGACGAGCCTGAGCACGAGCGTCTCGCGGTACGCCTCGGGCAGCGAGCGTATGATCTCCAGCACCTCGCCCGCCTCGGCCTCGCGCCCCGCGCACTGGGCCAAGCCCTCGTGCAGCTCCTCGGTCTCGCGCGAGCGGCGGTAGAAGTCGGCCGCGCGGTTGCGAGCGATGATGGCGACCCAGGGGCCGAAGCGCGCCGGGTCGCGCAAGGCCCCCAGCTTGCGGAAGGCCGAGAGGAAGACGTCCTGCACGAGGTCTGAGACCTCGCCGTAGGGCACGCGCGCCAGCAGCACGCCGTGTACCAGCGGCGAGTAGAGTTCGTAGAGCCGCTCGAAGGCCGGGCGGTCTCCGGCGCGCGCCGCCTCGACGAGCGCGGCCTCCGGCGGCTGGACTTCCGCCGACGCCCGCGCCCCCTCGGCGAAGAGCAGGTTCCCGGTCTCGACCTCGTACATTCCTGAAAGATTTTCCGCCGCGGCGGAAGACTAAAACTCACGCCCGCCGCGGCTCTCGCCCCCTACGCCCATAAAGACGCCGGGACGGCGGCCACTGTTAGCGAGGAAGTGATAAGCGGTGAGGGGTGAGTGATAAGAGAAGCGACGGCCCTTTCTTACCCCTCATCACTCAAAAGATTGTGTAGATGAACGGGGCGAGGGCGGAGGACTGCGCGAAGACGAGCAGCGCCCCGAGGAGGAGCAGGACGATGATGATCGGCAGCAGCCAGAGCTTCTTGTTCTGGCGCAGGAACGCCCAGACCTCACCGGCGAGCGATAGTTTTCCCATAGCGAGCTTAAATCTCCGACTTCAGAACAGGCGCTCGAAACCCTCGCGCGACTGCCGGGTCGTCTTGCGCTCGACCCAGTAGCTCTCCTCCGCACGGCCGCGCCGCCGCAGCGGGTCGCGCCGCACGAGGCGCGAGACGACGCCGTAGGGCGTCACCAGCAGGTAGTAGACGAGCGTC
>DASVSK010001086.1:0-3206 GCA_036388135.1 Pyrinomonadaceae bacterium
CTCGTCAAGGTCGTGGGCGAAGTAGCGGTTGTAATGCACCTCGCCCTCCCCCGACGTCGTCCAGTTGATCGCCTCGACGATGTGCGGCGACTCCGCCACGCGCGCCCTGTCTTCGGCGTCGGCGAGCGTCATGTGCTCGAAGTTGTAGGTCGCGCCGGCGTGGGGGTCGAACGTGTAGCCGGTCTGTAGTTTTTTCAATTACTGACGCCTTTCTTTACAATCTTAGACCCGCCCCGCCCGCGGGCGGGATGACGACTGACGGCGACGCCGGCCGTGCTCACTTCTGCGAATCATCCTGCGCGCCGTGCTGTTCGGGAGCCTCAGCGCCCGAGTGCGCCAGGTCTTTCGCGACGGCGTAGACCACGCTTTTGAGCGCACGCAGCGCCCCGCCGCGGCTGCTGCCGCGCGCCTCGAGCGCGGGGAACTCCCTGACCCGCGCGATGAAAGTCCGCTCCTCCTCGGACCAGGTCGCCTCGTAGGTGTATTGCGACGCGCTCAATAGTTGCCGCCTTTCCTCTCGCCGCCGCCGCGCTGCTCCTTCTTGGCCTGACGGCACTCCTTGCACCGCTTCGGGGGGTTGGTGAAGCCCTTTTCGTGGAAGAACTCCTGCTCGCCCGCCGTCCAAGTGAAATCCCGGTTGCAGTCGGCGCACGTCAGTTGCCGGTCGTTATACACGCTCATGTCTAACCGCCTTTCGTTTGTGAGTGTAGTTTCTCTCGCGGGCGCTAAACCCGCGCCGCGCCGTCGCCCATACCCTACTACGTTCCGTAAGGAATCGTGAAGCGGAACGTCGAGCCCCGGCCGGGCTCGCTTTCGACCGAGACCTGGCCGCCGTGCGCCTCGACGAACTGCTTGACGATGGCGAGGCCGAGCCCCATGCCGCTCCTGCGGCTCGGGTCGCTCTCCAACTTGTCGAACACCTTCTCAAGCCTTTCCGCCGGAATCCCCGCGCCGTCGTCGCCGACCCAGCATTCGACGGCGGCCGGCCCTCCGCCCGCCCTCGCCCCGACGACGACTTCGCCGCCCGGGGTGTAGTCGATGGCGTTGGAGATGAGGTTCTGGAAAATTAGAGACACCATGCCGGCGTCGGCGAACGCCGTCAGCCCTTCCGGTATCTCGTTAATCAACTTCAGGTTCGACGCGTCGGCCAGCGGCCGCAGGTCGTTGGCGAGCGCGTCGACCAGCGCCCTCAGGTTTACCTCGCGCCGCTCCACCCTCTCTTTGGCCCTCGCGTTCAGGTTCACCTCTTCCTGAACCACTCTGACGACGAGTGAATTTAAGCGGCCGACGTTGCGGTGCATCGTCTCCAGCAGCGCCGCCGCGCGCTCGCCCTTCACCTCGTCGGGGATGGTGGCTTCGAGGAGCTGGGCCGCCATCGCGATGGCCGACAGCGGCGACCGGAGGTCGTGGGCGACGAAGGCCAGGTGCTCCTCGCGCCGCTGCTGTAACTCCAGGGCCTTCTGCGCGGCGTACGTCTTCACCGCGAGGCCGATTGACATGTCGATGACGCGGTTGATGGTGCGGTTCACGGGCCCGCGCAGGCTGAGGTCGTGCCTCTCGATGAGGTCCTGGATGACGCCGCGCAGAGCGTTGTATTCAGCCACGACCTCCTCGACGTCGAACCCGAGCCGGAGCCTGTCCAGGCCGTGGACGACGGAGTTCTTCTTCAACTCCCCGACCATCGACTCTTCCTTATGCGCCTCCAGCTCGTCGGCCAGCTCGTCGAGCAAGTCCGGGATGTGGTCGTTTAAGGTCGGCACGTCGAGTTCGTGCGCCGCGGAAAGTTGCCGCACCTCCTCACGCCACCCGGCGAGTAAGGTGTCGCGCTCCCTCCTGATCAACGCCGCCAGCTCCTGGAGATTTTCGGTGGACATGCCTGTTAAATTTCGGTCTTGCGGTGCGCGATTAACCGCAGCAGCCCGTTGATGCCGGCGTGCACCAGCGCGTAGACGATGAGCGCGATCACGATGGGCAGGGCCAGCGTGTAGCCGCCTTCGGCCGTCGGGCTCGCCACGATTCCGCGGAACGGCCTGTAGAGCGGGTCGGTTACGGAGTGAATGAGCTGCACGAACCCGGCGCTCGAACGGGCCGCCATCAAAGCCAGCAGGAGGCGCACCGCGAGCAGCGCGTAGACGACGTAGAAGATGTAGTCGATGATTTGCGAGACGCGCGCCATGCCGCGCGCGCGGTCGATCTCGCGCTCCGTGACGACGACCTCTTCAATCGCCTTGCCGCGAAACTCCCCGGCGACCTGCTCCATCTTCTGCGCTTCGGCGGGCGTCGTGCGGTCGGCGCGCGCGGCGATTTCGGCGTTCACGTCGCCCTCGACCTGCGCCTTGACGGACTCGTGCTGCATCTCGCGGCGGGCCTCGTCGGCGGCCAGTTTGTTGTCCTGCATTCCTCGTCCTCTCTTCCAGCTACGAACGGGCGCGCGCGAAGCCTTCAAGGTCTTCCGCGGCCGGGCTTACGTCTTCCGGCGTCGGCCGCGCCCCATCACGCGAGGGGCGGCTTAAACTGCGGGGCAGCTATTCCGCCGTCGCGTCCTTTCTTGAACGGGCTAGCCGCGTTTCTTGTCCGGCTTCGGAAGGAAACCGCGTCGCTTCTGAAGGTCGTTGGACGAGGGATGCTTCTTTTCGTCGCGTGCCTTGTCCCGCTCCAGGTTGCCCTTCTCTATGGCTTCTTTAACTCGTTTTTTAGCGCGCTTATTCATAAAGTGATTATACAGGAGAAGCGTTGGATTCCCCTCGGGCGGGGCGGCCGTAGCCGCGTGCGGGCACGGCTCGAAGGGTCGCCGGGAGATGTCGTGAGCCGTCAGGGGAGTTTGCCAAAACTATAGAGCGCGCCGCGAGTCCTGATGTAAACCCGCCCGTCCGCAATCGCCGGGGTCGCGAAGACCTCGTCGTCCAACTCGTTCACCGCGAGCACCTGCCAATCGCCCGCGGCCTTCACCACGGACACCTGACCGTTCTGGCCGACCAGAAACACCTTGCCGTCGGCCGCCACCGGTGACGCGAAGTATTTATCAATCGCGCCGTGCAGGCGGCCCTGCTTGATCACGTTACCGGTCGCCGGGTCGAACGAGAGCAGAATCCCGCTGTCGTTGACCATGTAGAGGACGCCTTTGTAGAGAAGTGTCGAAGGAACCTGCGGCACCGGCCTCTGGTAGCGCCAGCGAATCGCGGTCGCCGTCTGGTCGCCTTGCCCCC
>DASVSK010001087.1:0-1623 GCA_036388135.1 Pyrinomonadaceae bacterium
CGCCGCCGAGTTTTTTATCTACTGACTACTGACTACTGACTACTGACTACTTCCTTCAGCGCAGCGTGCGGTCGAAGAACTCTATCAGGCGGCGGTCGTAGGCTTCGGCCTGTTCGGGCGAGGCGGAGGCGAGCGTGTTGCCGGTGAGCGGGAGGTTTGTGTGCGCCTCGACGTTCGAGCGGGTGGCGAAGCAGTTGGCGAGCGTCTCGGTGGTCTGCCGCAGGTGCCCCGAGCCCTCGCCCGCGAGCAGGAGCACCTGCCGGTCGCCCAGGCCCTCGGCCAGCGTGCAGGAGGCGGTGTTCTTGAAGCGCCCCGCGAAGTAGACGCGCGTCCCGAGTCGGGCCAGTCCGCGGAGCAGGGCGTTGTCGAGCCCCGTGCGCTCTTTGACGGCGGCGGTCAGGACGTCGTCAGGGTTGTCGGGCGCGGAGTCGAGCGCGAGCGCGCGCACGGACTTCTCCTGCCCCGCCGCGGCGAGCGCCGCGTACGCTCCGGCCTCGACGCCGAAGAGGCCGAGCGCCTCGCCGACCAGCGCGCGCCCCTGCGGCGACTTGAGCCCGCGCAGGTAGGCGCAGGCGGCGAGCACGTCCTCGGCCTCCGAGGTGCCGAAGCCGGAGGCCGCGACCGGCGGGTTCTCGCCGTGGCCGCGCAGGTCGGGCAGCAGCACCGTCATGTTCGTCGTCTCGTTAATCTTCACGCCGAGGTTGAGGAGCCAGGAGCGGTCGGCCCCGTAGCGGTGGAGCAGCACGACGCCGGGCGCGCCCTCCGCGCCGCGCACCAGCCAGCCGCGCGCGCGCGTGCCGTCGCGGTTCTCCCAACTCTCCTCGGTGGCCTTGAGCCCGCGGTCGCTGAGGCGCGCGAACTTCTCGGGCGTGACGAGGTAGGCGCGCAGCGGCGGCCGCGCGGCGGAGTAGACCAGCCACGCCGTCAGGCCGACGACGGCGAGCACCAGCAGCAGGATGACAGGGAGCAGCGCCGCGAAAGCTTTCCGCCCTGTTCGGCGACGGGGAGACATGATGGCACCATTGTAAAGGCAAAAGTAAAAAGGCAAAAGGCAAAAGGTAAAAGTGAGGAGGGGGAGAGAAATTAAGAGGACTCAAGGGGCGCGGGGCCCCGTCCACCGAGACGCGGGACGAGACGAAATCTTGCACGCGCCGCCTCGCGTCTCTAAATGGATTCACCGGTCCGTCAGGAACCCCCGAGCCGCTTACGCGTCAACTGTCAGCCCTTCGGCCTTTCGCCTTCGGCGAGAGCTTCTTCGTATTCGGCGGGCGTGTTGACGTTGGTGAAGAAGAGGCGGGAGCCTTCGAGGTCGGAGAGTTCTTCAAACGCGACCCAGCGCGTGCGGACTCTGCGGAGCAGCGCGCGCGGACGCAGCTCGCCCGCGCCGATCAGCTCCTCGGCGGCGGCGCGGCACTCCGCGGCGGCGTAGAGCGCGCAGAGCGGCTGGGGCCGCCCGTCTTCTTGCAGCGGCGCGACGGCCTCCGACGCTTCCTGCCGGAGAGAGGCGAGGCGCGCGAACAGCTCGCCGCTGACGAAAGGGAGGTCGCAGGAGACGACCGCCGCCCAGCGCGCCCCGCACGCCGAGAGCGCCGCGTGCAGGCCGCCAATCGCGCCCAACCCTTC
>DASVSK010001088.1:0-2245 GCA_036388135.1 Pyrinomonadaceae bacterium
GCCGAGACGAGCGCCGAAATCTTCTACTACAAGAAGCAGATGGATCAGCACACGCTGATGGTCATCGTGCTCATCGACGGCGAAGAGATAGAGGGCACCATCGAGTGGTACGACCGCAGCGCGCTGAAGATCAACCGCCGCGGCGCGCCCAACATCATGCTGCTCAAGCACAACATCAAGTACATGTTCAAGGCCGAAGACCGCGACGGCGGCGGCGACTCCAGCGACTGAGGGCGGCGGCGCGCGCGTCCCCCACGAAACCTCCCACGCGCGCCCACGATTCCGAGAGATGACTGACGCTTCACCAGAGCCGTCCGCGGCGGGGCGCGCGGGCGCGAACGAGAAGAGGCCGCGCATCGGCGTCACGATGGGCGACCCGGCGGGGATAGGCCCCGAGGTCGTCCTCAAGGCCGTCGCCGAGCCGGAGGTGCTCGCGGCCTGCGTGCCCGTCATCGTCGGCGACGCGCAGCTCCTCGCGCACACGGCGCGCACGCTCGACCTCCAGTGCGGCTACGAGATCGTGCGCCGCGGCGAGCAGCTCCCCGCGGAGTCGGCCGCGCCGCTCATCTACCACCTCGACAACATCACGGGCGCGGTCGCTCCGGGCGTCGAGTCCGGCGCGGCGGGGCGCGCCGCCGCCCAGTACATCGAGGCCGCGGTCGAGCTCTGCGGCGCGGGCGCGGTAGAGGCCATCTCGACCGCTCCCATCAACAAGCGCTCGCTCTTCCTCGGCGGCTACAGCTTCCCCGGCCACACGGAGTTCCTCGCGCACCTGACCTCGACGCCGGAGTGCGCGATGGCCTTCGTGGCGTCGAACCTCCGCATCGTCCTCATCTCCACGCACGTGCCGCTGTCAGAGGCCATCCGCCTCGTCGAGAAGGAGCGCATCGTGAAGGTGACGCGCCTGGCCGACCGCGAGCTGCGGCGCTGGGGCATCGCCCGCCCCCGCATCGCCGTGGCGGCGCTCAACCCGCACGGGGCCGAGGGCGGGCTGTTCGGCGTCGAGGAGGCGGCCGAGATTCAGCCCGCGGTCGAGGCGTGCCGCGAGCTGGGGCTCGACGTCTCGGGGCCGCACTCGGCCGACACGGTCTTCCTGCGCGCCTCGCGCGGCGAGTTCGACGCGGTCATTTCGTGTTACCATGACCAGGCGATGATCCCCGTGAAGTGCCTCTCGTTCGGCGAGGCGGTCAACGTCACCCTGGGCCTCCCCTTCATACGCACCTCGGTCGACCACGGCACGGCCTTCGACATCGCGGGGCGCGGCGTCGCGGAACATTCGAGCATGGTCGCCGCCATCACCCTGGCCGCGCGCCTCGCGCGCGCCGACGAGAGCGGCAGAGCCGTCGAAGTCTGAAAGGGAATGGCGGTCGGTGGGTGACGGGTCAAGGCGGCTCGCTTTAACCCGTCACCCGCCGCCCACCACCCACCACTTCTGTAACCGGAGGTTTTCAGCAAAGTGTCTGCGCAGAACGAAGCCTCACGGCGCATCCTCGTGGCCGACGACGACCCGGCGATCCTGCGGCTGGTGACGGCCATCGTCGAGAAAGAGGGGTACGAGGTCGTCGCGGCGCGCGACGGGCGCGAGGCGTACAAGCTCCTCCAGGCGGGCGGCGACTTCGCCGCGTGCGTCTTCGACGTGGTGATGCCGCACATCCAGGGCCCGGAGCTGGTGCGCTACATGAAGACCGAGAAGAAGCTGATGAAGATACCCGTGATGATGATGACGGCCGAGCAGAACCCGAAGCTCTCCTCCGACAGCTTCGCCGCCGGCGCGGTCGTCTTCCTCCCGAAGCCCTTCACGACCTCGCAGCTCCAGGTCATGCTGCGCATGCTCATCAGCAAGTCACGCGGCGAGCAAAGCTAGCGCCCGCGCCGGCATCCGAACAGAAGGACGGGGAGAATTTTTATGAGACAGCCGAATCCTTCGAGGGGCCGCACGGCCGCACGCGTCGCGGCGACTTCCGCGCTCCTGGCGGCCGTCTTCTGCTGCGGCGCGGTCGCGCTGGCGCAGTCGGGGCGGAAGGCGCAGAAGCCCCTGGGGCTCCCGGCCGAAGCGCCGAAGCAGGGCGACGCGGCGGCGGCCAGGCCCGCGGCGAAGAAGCCGGAGGCGCTCTACAACTTCGTCGTGATGCGCTCGGACGACTCGAACTTCGGCATCGACCTGTCGGCGCGCGACGGCGTGGCCGCGGCCTTCGTGCGCCGGCTCGGGCAGGCGTCCACGGTCGAGATCACGGACGCGGGGAAG
>DASVSK010001089.1:0-2690 GCA_036388135.1 Pyrinomonadaceae bacterium
CCGCGGCCCGGCGGACGTCGCCTACGACCTCCTGAAGCTCGGCGCGGACGACCGCACGCAGGCGACGGCCGAGAGCGTGCCGCACCACCTCGTCTTCGACCGCTGCTACGTCCACGCCCACCCCGCGCAGTCGCTCAAGCGCGGCATCGCGCTCAACAGCGCCGAGACGTCGATCATCAACTCTCACGTCTCCGGCTTCAAGGTCGCCGGGCAGGACGCGCAGGCCGTCGCCGGGTGGAACGGCCCCGGCCCCTTCCGCATCGTCAACAATTATCTTGAGGCCGCCGGCGAGAACGTCCTGTTCGGCGGCGCGACGCCCACGCTGCCGGGCCTGGTGCCGTCGGACATCGAGGTGCGGCGCAACCACCTCGCCAAAGACCCGGCCTGGTTTAATCGCCATCCGTCATACGCCGGGGCGCGCTGGTCTGTGAAGAACATCTTCGAGCTGAAGAGCGCGCGCCGCGTCGTCGTCGACGGCAACCTCTTCGAGTACAACTGGACGGACGCGCAGGCCGGATACGCCATCATCCTGACGCCGCGGCCGAACGACAGCGGGGCGGCGGCGGTCGTGGAGGACGTCGAGTTCACCAACAACATCGTCCGCCACGTCGCCGCCGTCTTTCACATCGCCGGGCAGGACGACCTGTCCGGCACCCCGAAGGCGCGTCTGCTCCGCCGCGTCCACATCGCTAACAACCTGTTCGACGACGTGAGCGGCGAGCGCTGGGCGGGCGACGGCGCGTTCCTCAAGATCGGGCAGAGCGCCGACCACGTCACCGTCGACCACAACACCGTCCTGCACACGGGCAACGTCACCAAGGCTTACGGCGACCCGAGCGCAAACTTCGTCTTCACGAACAACCTGCTGGCGCACAACGACTACGGCGTCATGGGCGGCGACGCGCAGCCCGGCCTCCTGACGCTTTCCACCTACTTCCCCGGCCACTCCTTCCGCCGCAACGTCCTGGCCGGCGACAGCCCCTACGTCGTCAACCACGAACGCTGGTACCCGCGGGACAACTTCTTCCCCGCGAGGCTCGACGCGGCGCTCTTCGTAGACCCCGCCGGCGGTAACTACCGCCTGCGGCCGGCCAGTCCCTACGCTAGGGCCGCGACCGACGGGAGGGCCGTCGGCTGCGACTTCGACGCGCTGGAAGCGGCGGGTGCAACCCGCGCCGCGGCGGGCCGCGCAGGCGCGTCTCCGTCGTTGCGCTGACGTCTCCGCGGTCGTGCGCGGCGGGGCGCGGCCGTCAAGGGCTCGGCCGGGAGGGATTCCGGCATAAAAGTCTGGTAATCGGCCGAGGTTAGCAGTATTTTTAAATTGAAAATCCCTGCGGGAGGGGGAATATATGTCATCCTCAACGCTAAATAAGCGAGAGCATGCGGAAGTCGAGCGGAGTGCCGCCGAAGCCTCACACATCGACGTGAACGCCCTCGTCATCGACAAGTCCCAGTTGGCGCGTTACCTAGACCCGCCGGCCGACACCGTCTACCCGCTCGAATACTCTTACCACCTGCTCGGCGACGTCAGGGGCAAGACCGTGCTGGAATACGGGTGCGGCGACGGGGCGAACACGGTGATGTTGGCGCTGCGCGGGGCAGACGTGAAGGCTCTTGACATCTCACCGGACTTGATTGAAGTCGCCCGACGGCGGCTCGCCGCCAACCGCGTCGAGGGCTCGGTGGAGTTCATCGTCGGCTCGGCGCACGACCTCCCGCTGCCCGACGAGTCGGTCGATGTCGTCTTCGGCATGGCGATACTGCACCACCTGGACCTTTCGCTCTCCGCGCGCGAGGTCAGGCGCGTGCTGCGCAAGGGCGGCCGGGCCATCTTCCAGGAGCCGGTGCGGAACTCGAAATTTATTAAACTTGTCAGGGGGCTCATCCCGTATCAATCGCCCGACGTGTCGCCGTTCGAGCGGCCCCTAACGGACGAGGAACTGCTCAATTACGGCAGGGACTTCTCCTCATACCGCACAAAAGCGTTCACCTTCCCGACGACCAACTTAGTGAGCCTTCTGCCCCCGCTGCGTAAGGCGGAACACGCCTTTTTCCGTTGGGACGCGGCCGTCCTCCAAAGGCTACCCAAACTCTCCCACTACGCCACGATCCGCGTCATAGAAGTGGTCAAATAGGGGCGCGTACGCTCCGGGGCCGGGGCCGGGCTAACTCCTGTGGGCCCCCTGTGGGCATCGCCCGCGGCGTCCGTCCTGCGCGCCCGCTCGGGCGCCGTTCCCGACTCAAGACCGGACAGAAAACAGATGTTGACAATCGTTGTTATTGATTGTTAAATTGTTCTGTCCGCTGCCGCCGAGCAAAGGCGAAAGGGCAGCACGTTCTTTCAGGCAAACGATTGCACACGATAAGGGCAAACCTGTCGCGAGACAGGGACGCAAAGCCGTGAGTCTCTCGGCCGGCCGCCTCTTTTCGGGCGGGTTAAGGCGAGAGAGATTGTCTGGTTGCCGAAGGCGATCTGAAGAAAGCCACCGCTCCGCCAGCCGTCGGACGCGTCGCGTGCTTCGGGACGGGTCAGTGTCTCACCACCCCCTCCCGGGCGCACACGTCGCTCTCGTGCGCGATCCTTTAGCTGCGGCGCGGACGGAATCACATCGGCCCGACGCCCCTTCATCCGTGATTCCTTAAGCCTTCCTTCTTTTCCATCATTTCGCCCGACACCACACGGCACGCCG
>DASVSK010001090.1:0-3334 GCA_036388135.1 Pyrinomonadaceae bacterium
TCGTTCAGACCCTGGAGGTAGACGGCCAGGGCCTTCGGCTCGTCGCCGCCCTCGCCGCCCGCGACGTAGTCGACGTAGGACTGCGGCGCGAGCATGCGCAACGTGGCGTCCAGGTTGAGCCCGCCGAATTCGAGCGTCACCTTCTGCTTCGTCAGCAGCGGGCTCAGCGTGAACGGCACTTTCAGGAGTCGCGAAAGCTCGCCCGTAATCTCGGGCAGCGCCGCCTCTTTCGCCTTGACGGTGAAGGTGTAAGGCGCGCCCTTGCTCATCCTGACGCTCCAGGGCTTCGCCGCGGCCTTCGGCGTCGACTGCGCCGCCGGGGCGGGTTTGGCCTCCGCGCCGGCCTTCTGGTCTGCAAAGATCGTCGCCGGCGTCAGCGCCAGCGCGAGGGCGAAACCGGCCGCGGACAGCATGCGCCGCCGGTTAAAAAGGCTTTCTAACATAAAACGCAAACGTCCCTACCGGTAAAGCTCGGACCCGATTGTTCATGGACTAAAAAGGAGCAGCCCCCGCGTTAGCGAGGGTGAAACTTGTACTGAGCCGGACACTCCGACGGGCAAGCGGAAGCTAACATAAATAAACACCTAGGTCAACGGCATAGGGCGACGAGGCTCCCGACCGACGTCAAGCGCTTTGCCCCCACGCGTTAATGCCCGTCGCCGCCTTTGAGAGCCAGCCGCAGCGGCCGCAAAAAGTAGTACAGGAAAGACATACCGGCCGGGAGCGAGACCGCCGTCAGGTCTCCGTCGGTCGGCGTGAAGATGAAGCGCAGGTAGGACGCCTTCTCCCTGAGACGGCCGCGGGCGCGCATGTTGAAACGGACGTTGCGGACGAAGCCAGCGGGCTCGTACCCTGGGCCGGCGAAAAGCCCGGAAGCCACCTCCGACGCCAGCCCCGACACCGCGGGGTCGCGCGCCGACGCGATCAACCCCTCCGGCAACTTCGCCCCGGCGAGCCCGCGCGCGAGTCGGAGCGCGAGGTGAAGCATCCGCTCGACGCGCGAGTCGCGCGCGCGCCGGAGGACGAAATCCCAGTCGAGCCCCGGCCGCGAGTTCAGGAGCGCGGCCACGTCGCAGACCCACGCGAGCCGCTCCCAGAGGTGTTTCGTCCCGTGTACGGCGAGCGCGAGGAGGAGGTCTTCGGGCGCGAGACACTTCACCTCCGCGCCGTGGAGCGTCACCGTCGAAGCGCGCTCCCACGCGCCCTCGCCGAGCGGGACGGAGGCGAACGGCGCGGGCGACACCTCCCAGTGCAGCTCGACGGTCAGCCTCCCGCCGTCGCGCGAGAAGGCGAGGTTGTGCTGACGCCGCAGCAGAAACTTCTCCTGCGACGCGGTCAACCCCTCCGGCTTGCCGAAGCCGAGCGACAGCAGCCGCTCTCCGGCGAGCGCGACGTCGCGCCTGCGCACGATGACGTCCAAGTCGATGAAGCGCCGGAGTGAGAGGTCGCCGTAAGCCTGGACGGCGAGCGCGGGGCCTTTGTAGGCGAGGGGGACGACGCCCGCCGCCCCGAACAGGCGCGCGATGCGCACCAGCTCGCCCGCCAGAAGCGTGTTGCGCGTCGCGTTCTCGCGGAACTTCGCGCGCAGCCTTTCGCGCAGCCCGGCGGGTGTCGAATCACGCGCCGACTCTTCGAGGCCGCGGTACAGAAGCGGCAGCAGCGCGTGCCTGTGCGCCAGCCCGTAAAGATAGTCCCAGTCCACGACCGCGCGCGCCAGTTCGCCCACGCGCCCCGCCGCCGCCCCCGCGCCGCCCCTGTGTGCGCACAGAAGCAGCAGCTCGTTCTCGGGTCGGGTGGCGGCGAGCCTGTACAGCTCCGGGTCGGGGAAGAGTTCTGACATCTGATGGCGGGCGGGTCGCGCGGCGTGGGGCTTCAGGCCAGCTTGACGGCGTAGCCGAGGCCGTCGCCGACGGGCAGGACGACCGAGAGCAGTTGCGGGTGGCGGACGAATATCTGGTTGAACTCGCGCAGCGCCTGCGTCGAAGCGGTCTGGTCGGGCGCACGTATCTCGCCCGCCACCTGCCCGCCCCAGAGGAGGTTATCGACGACGACCACGCCGCCCACGCGCAGCAGCGGCAGCGAGAGTTCGAGGTACTGCGCGTACTCCTCTTTCAGGGCGTCGAGGAAGACGGCGTCGAAGGTCTCGCCGGCGAGGCGCGGGAGGACTTCGAGCGCCTCGCCGCGCTCGACGCGCACGCGGTCGCTCAGGTTCGCGCGCGCGATGAACTCTTCGCTCCGCGCGATCATCTCCTCGCTCGGCTCGATGGTGACGACCAGCCCGCCTTCCGACATCCCGCGCGCGAGGTGGATGACCGAGTAGCCGATAGCCATGCCGATTTCGAGCACGCGCCGCGCCCCGTTGGCGCGCGCGGTGATTTCGAGGAATCGCGCCACCTCGCGGTCGGCGATGGGGACCTGGTGCGCCTCGGCGTACGCCTCCATCTCGGCGAGCAGGCCGGTGTTAGCGGGCAGGAGCCGTTCGAGGTACTCGGCCTGCTCCGGCTGCACGATGGCGTCGAGTCGCGCTTTCATCCGTTATCCGTTGAGACTCCGCGTTTGAAATTTAAGGGCGCGCAAGTCTAGCGCTTCCGCACCGGGCAGGCAAATTAGCTTTTCAGGTGTCGGAATTATCCTGCGCGTCGTCGGCGGCGTCGGACACGCTGACGTAGCGGCGCGCCAGTCCCAGCTCGCGCAGCTTGTGCTGGAGCGACTGCCGGTGCATCCCGAGGATGCCGGCGGCGCGCGTGACGTTCCCGCCCGTCTCTTCCAGACACCGCGCGATGTAGCGCCGCTCGAACTCGCGCCTGTCCTCGCGGAAGTCGGACGTGAAGGGGACGGCGAGCGCCCCCGGCTCGGCGAGCGCCGCGGGCGCGGCCGCCTCCTTAGGCGTCGTCTTCCCGCCCGCGCCGATGTCGTCGGGCAAATCCTTCGCCGAGACCTCGTCGCCCTCGGCGAGTATCAGCGCACGCTCGACGGCGTTGCGCAGCTCGCGCACGTTGCCCGGCCAGTGGTATTCGACCAGGCGGCGCAGCGCCGAGGGGGCGAGCGTGCGCGGCGGCAGCCCGTAGCGCTCCGCGGCCTGGCGCGCGAAAGTCTCGGCGAGGACGGGGACATCTTCGCGCCTGTCCCTGAGCGCGGGTATCTCGACGGTGACGACCTGTAGCCGGTAGAAGAGGTCTGCGCGGAAGCTCCCCTTCTCGATGTCCTGTTCGAGCGGGCGGTGCGTGGCGCTGACGATGCGCACGTCGACGGGTATCGAGTCCGAGCCGCCGAGCCGCTCGATGCGCCGCTCTTCGAGCGCGCGCAGGAGCTTGGCCTGCACGTTGGCGCTCAT
>DASVSK010001091.1:0-2918 GCA_036388135.1 Pyrinomonadaceae bacterium
AGCGGCACGTTCGGCCCCGTCTCGTTGAACCGCTTCTCGGCCTTGCGCTCGGGCTCCCTGACGGTCACGCGCGGGATGGTCGCCGAGGGCTTCGGGATTCTGGCGAAGTACTTGTCGACCCACGCGTCTAGCTGCCGCTGCTCGAAGTCGCCGACGACGATGAGCACGGCGTTGTCCGGGCGGTAGAAGGTCTTGTGGAAGGCGCGGACGTCTTCGAGCGTGGCGGCGTCGAGGTCTTCCTTGCTGCCGATGGTCGGGCGCTTGTAGGGATGGACGTCGTAGGAGAGCTTGTCGATGGCGTAGAAGAGGCGGCCGTAGGGCGGCGCGAGCACGCCCGAGTTGAACTCCTCCTTGACGACGTCGCGCTCCGACGGGAAGTTCTTCTCGGTGACGTTGAGCGTCGCCATGCGGTCGGCCTCGGCCCACAGGATGGTTTCGAGGTAGTTCGACGGGACGACCTCGTAGTAGTTGGTCACGTCGTCCGAGGTCGAGGCGTTGTTCCAGCCGCCGACGTCCTCGGTGAGCCTGTCCATCTTCTCGTCGGGCATGTTCTTCGTCGACTTGAACATCAAGTGCTCGAAGAGGTGCGCGAAGCCGCTCCGCCGCTCGGGGTCGTCCTTCGAGCCGACCCTGTACCAGACCTGGATGGCGACCGTCGGGCTCGAACGCTCCTGCGCCGTGTAGACCACGAGGCCGTTGGGGAGCGTGCGCTCCTTGAAGTTGATGGGCGGCACGCGCGTCTGCGCCGACGCCGTCTGCCGCCACGCGCCCGCGGCGGTCGCGAGCGCGCACAGAAGTAGGAAGACTGCCGTTCGTCGAAGCATCTCTCAAGCTCCTCTTAGTCTTCGGGTCGGGCCCCAAAGATAAGGCCCCGCGCGTGGGAGTGGCGTGCGCGTGCTTTGATGCCCGCCCCGGGATTGATTGTTGTACGAGTCCGAAGCCGGCCCGCGCGGCCCTGGTGTGCGGCGGCCGGTCGGGTCAACCATTTACGCGCCCGGCGCGCGGTATGTTTCTCGGAAACTCATGGCGGACATGATTTTAAAGCCCGCGCCGCGGCTTTCGTCCACCATTCCGCGGCCGCGTACGCGCCGCTGGATTTCCCCGCCCCCGATTCTTTGCCCGTGCAGACAATGTAATATAGAATTCGCCACGGTGGCGAACCGCCGGGCCGTCGGCAATCTCGTGCGACGGGCGCGGGCAGGTCGCCACAGTTTAGTCTTCGTCGGACGTTTGGGGCGGCTCGCGGAAGCTATGACAGGCGGTCTGGTCGTACACATCTCGAACGGGCGCGAGCGGCACACGGAAGTGCTCTCGCAGGAGCGCGTCCTCATCGGGCCGGGCGAGGGCTGCCACATCCGGCTCGGCACAGACCTCCTCACCGACTCCAGCGTCATGCTCGAACTCGCGCGCCAGAACGGGCACTTCCGCGTCAACGAGTTCGACCCCGAGATAGGCATCACCCTCAACGGCCGCCCCGTCGCGCGCGGCGCGACGATAGACGACGGCGACGAGCTGCGCTTCGGGGCCTTCGACGTCCGGATGCAGTTCTTCCCCGTCGGCAACCTCCCGGCCGTCACCGCCGCCGCCGCGGGACGCCGCGCCAGCGTCGCGCCCTTCATCGAGGCGGCCGCCATCGAGGCCGCCGCCACCGCGCGCCGCGACGACGCCAAGGTCTTCCTCCGCGAGTTCACGCGCGAGCTGATGCGCGAGATCAACTGGAGCACGAAGGTCGTCGCGCTCTTCATCGTCATCGTCCTCGTCGGCGGCGTGCTCTACCTCGGCAACGCCTTCTACAAGGAGATGCGCCGCAGCCGCGAGCTGATAGACAAGCAGAACGAGCAGCTCGCCGCGCAGCAGCGCCAGCTCGAACTGGTGGGCGCGCAGTTCGGCGTGGTCGACCAGCGCAACCAGGAGATCATCAACAGCCTCTCGCTCGCGCCGCGCCTGCGCAGCCAGTACGGCAACGGCGTCTGCCTCGTCGCGGGCTCCTACATGCTCTTCGAGCCGGGGACGGGTCGCCCCATGCGCGCCCCCGAGGCGCAGGCGGCCGAGGAGGGCGAGGGCTTGCAGGCGGCCGGCGAGCAGCCGCTCCTGACGCCCGAGGGCAACGGCGCGCCCTTCATACGCGACTTCGTCGGCTCGTGCTTCCACGCCGGCCAGGGCTACGTCGTCACCAACCGCCACCTCGCCGTCGAGCCGTGGACGGCCGACGACGCCGTGGCCTCGCTCGGCAAGAGCGTGCGCGGGCAGTTCCGCGTCACGCGCCTCGTCGCCTTCTTCCCCGGCATCCGCCACCCCATCCTGCTCCGCCTGCGGCAGACGACCGCGCGCGAAGACCTCGCCGTCGGCACGCTCGAAGCGAAGGAGCTGCCCGCCTCCCTGCCCGCGCTCCCGCTCGACAGGGACCCGGACACGGCCATGATCGGCAGCACGGTCGTCATGATGGGCTACCCCTCCGGCGAAGACCGCCTGATGGCGTCCATCCCCGAGGCCGAGGCGCGCAGCCTCCGCGAGCGCTGCGGCTCGTCGGTCGAGGCGCTGCTCTCCTGCCTCTCCGAGCGCAACTACATCAAGCCGCTCACCACGCAGGGGCACATCACGGACCTCGAAGGCCGCAACATCATCTACGACGCCCGCAACGCCGTGGGCGGCTCCGGCTCGCCGCTCTTCGGGCAGAAGGGGCGCGTCATCGGCGTCAACTTCGCCACCTTCACCGAGATGGCCGACCAGAACTACGCCGTGCCCATCAAGTTCGTCTACCCGCTGCTGGAGCGCGCCGGCTGGAAGTCGGCCGAGCCCGCCGAAGACCAGCAGAACTCGAACGCCAACACCGCCGCGGCCGGGACGACCCAGCCGCCCAGGGACGCCCGCCCGAACGCCAACCAGCCCCGCTGAAGTAAAGGCATTCGCCACCCCTT
>DASVSK010001092.1:0-1713 GCA_036388135.1 Pyrinomonadaceae bacterium
GTGAAGGTGGCGACGGCCACGGCCTTCGTCGTCATCGTCTACCCGTCGCTCGCGGCCGGGGTGAAGGGCGGGGCGCTCGGTTTCGGCCCCGTTGGCTTCATCGGGCTGCTGGCGAAGGAGGCGTTCGTCGGCTTCACGCTCGGCTTCGTCGCCTCGCTCGTCTTCGAGGCCGTGCAGGTGGCGGGGCGCGTCATCGACTTCCAGCGCGGCTCGACGATGGCCGAGCTGTTCGCGCCCCAGTTACAGACGCGCGTCTCCGAGCTGGGGCAGTTCAAGCTCCAGCTCGCCATCGTCATCTTCCTCGCCATCGGCGCGCACCACTTCTTCATCGGCGCGCTGCTGCGCAGCTTCGAGCTGATTCCGGCCACGGGCTTCCCGCACCTCCAGGCCGGTTGGACGCCCGCCGCCGAGTTCATCACGCGGCTGACGGGCGGCGTCATCAGCATCGGCGTGCAGTTGGCCGCGCCCGCGATGGTGGCGCTGCTTTTGACCGACCTCTTCTTCGGCCTCGTCAACCGCGTCGCGCCGCAGATAAACGTCTTCTTCCTCAGCCTGCCCGTCAAGATGGCCGTCGGCCTCGCCGTCGTCCTCGTCTCGCTCCCGCTCTTCAAAGACCGCTACGTCTACTACTTCAAGGAAGCCTACAAGGCTTTCGAGTTCATGATCCGCACGCTCGGCGGGCTCTCCTGACCGGCGGGGAAACCTTTTCCGCCCCCCGCCGATAATCAAGACGAAGAGAGATTCGCCGGCCGACCGTGACGCCGACTCTGCCGCGTCCGTCCGTCGGGCTCCGAACTCTTAACGCCGAGCCGAGGGGAAAATCATGTACGTCAGAGACGCGGGCGGGGCCGACCTCAACCTGAACGACGTGCCGGACGAGCGAGCGGAGACGACCGCTCTAACTTCCGACGTCCAACAGGATTTCGGGGCGGGCGCGTCCAGCCGGACGGGCGAGCAGGACTTCACGGCCGCCGCCCTGCGTTTCGGACTCTTAGCGGTCGTCGACGCCGGGACGGGCGCGACCGCCGCACGGCGGCAGACGCCCGACGTCGGCCAGAGTCTCGACGCCGTCTGGGAGGCTTACGGCCTCGGCTACGCGCAGGGCGGGGCGCGCGAGCTGGCGCGGCAGTTGCGCGGGGGCGACGCGGCATTCCAGACCGAGCTTATCAGGCGGCTCACCGGAGGCGACTCGGAGGCGGCCGTCCGCATGCTGCGAGCGGCCGGGAGCGAGCCGGTGCCCTACGGCGGCGACGAGCGCGTCACGGCCTCCGACGGCCGCGTCATCGCGCGCGCCCTCGGCGCTGCCTACGAACGCGGCGCGCTCGGGGCCGACTTCGCACGGCGCTGGGTGCGCGCCGAGGCCGACCACGTCAACCGGCCGGGCAGCTTCGGCGACTGGCCCTATAACGAGTACACCGGCAACCTCGTCGCGCAGAGCGGCTCGACGCGACTGATGCGCGACTACGCGAACGCCTCCGTCGACCACGCCGCCGCGGCCGAGACCTCGAACGACCTCCACTTCCTCAACGGCGCGGCGCGCGCCGCCGCGGGCGACCCCGCGGTGCTCGCGGACGTCCTCGGCCGCCTCGACGCGGGACGGGCGGCCGGCGGGCGCGTCACACTCGGAACCTTCCTCGGCGTCATCAACACGCCGAGAGATTTGATCGGCGAAGACCCCCGCCGCGCGGTGAGCGGCGAGAGCCCCCTGGCCGC
>DASVSK010001093.1:0-3375 GCA_036388135.1 Pyrinomonadaceae bacterium
CGACGCGGGCAACTCAAAAGCGGCGTTGGTTTCGAAGCCCGCGCCGGTGTCGAAGCCCGCGCCGGTGTCGAAGCCTGCGCCGGTGTCGAAGCCTGCGGCGGGGTCGTAGGCCGGCGGGGCCTCGAAAGCCTGCGCGGCACCGAAGTCTTCGGCGGGGGCGAGGCGGCCGCGGAGCGCCTCGATCTCGGGGTGCGCGCCGTACTGCCGTTCGAGCATGTCGAGCGTGTCGCGCGCGATGTCGGCGTAGCCCTGCTCGATGTAGAAGTCTACGCTCTCAAGCTCCTGCCGGAGCATCCGCTCGACGCTCGCGCCCGACGGCTGAGCGCCGCCGCCGCGCGCGTCTCCCGGCGGCGGCGTGTTGAAGTCGAACTCCTGGAAGCCCGTCTGCGGCGGGTGGTACTGCGGGACGGGCGGCGCGTCCGGCTCGTAGCCGCCGCCGTCGGTCAGGTCGTTGAGGTCTGCGAAAGAGGCGCTGGCGTCGGCGGATGCGGTGGGCGTCGGCTCGGTGACCGAGTTCCACTCGAACTCCGCGGCGGGCGTCGGAGACGGCGGAGAGGCGGCCGACCCGGCCGGGCCGCCGTGCGCCGCGCCGTCGTCGAGCATGAAGCTCTCGAAGGTCGGCGTCTCGCCGGACGCGGCGTAGGCCGCCTCGCCCTCGTCGAAGAGCGGGCCGCCCAGCTCCTCCAGCCGCGCAAGGTTGGCCTGGTTGCCGGAGGCGAGCCGCGCGAGATGCGTGCGCGCGCGCCGCTCGTCTTCGACAATCCCGGTCGCCTCGGCCGCGTCGGCGAGTCGTTCGAGCGCGGCGCGCAGATTCGCGTCGTCGTGCGAAGAGGTGTATGCGCGCACCAGCAGGCGGTGCGCCTCCATCTGCTCGGGGTTGCGCGCGAGCACTTCCTGGAGGAGTTCGGCGAGCGCCGACTCCTGGCGCGCGGCGAGCGCGGGCTCCGCGACCCGGCCGAGCAGGCTCGCCGCGGCGTCCGTGTCGCCCCGCCGAAGGTGGAGCCGGGCCACGTCGAAGAGCAGCATGAAGCTCGAAGGGTCGCGGCTCACCAGCTCGCGCGTCGCGGCCTCGGCGCGCTCGGCGTCCTCGGCGTCGACGTAGGCGCGCGCGAGCATGGCGCGGACTTCGAGGTCGCCCGGCCGCTCCTTGACGACCTGCTCCAGAACCTCGGCGGCCTCGTCGGCGGTGCCCAGCTCGGCGTGCGCGGAGAGCAGCCCGTGGAGCGCGGCGTGCGAGGACGGCCGCAGCGCGAGCGCCCTGGTGAAGGCGTCGAGCGCGGCCTCGACCTCCTTGCGCGCGGCGAGGCGCGCGCCGGCCTCGGTGTAGGCCTCGCCCGCGAGGTCCGGCAGGTTCTGACCGGCGTAGCTCTCGGCGAGGCGGAGCCGGACGTCCGTGTTCGAGGGGTCGAGGTCGGCGATGCGGCGCAGCACGTCGAGCGCGTCGCGCGAGTTGCCGGCGCGCGTGTAGGCGTCGGCCGCGACGAGGTAGTGCTGGCGGGCGTCTATCATCAGCCCCTGCTGCTCGTAGAGCGAGGCGAGCGCCAGCGCCGTGTGGTGATCCTCGGGGGTGAAGCGCGTCAGCTTCTTGTACATCGCGACGGCTTTGAGCGTGAAGCCCTGTTCGCGATAATGCTCGGCGACGCGGCGGTAGCAGGCGGCGGCCTCCGCCCTCTTGTCCACGCGCGCGTAAAGGTCGCCCAGCGTGTTGAGCGCGTTGAAGTCGTCCGCGTCGTGTTCGACGATGCGGGCGTACTCCTGGATGGCGGACGGAATCTTGCCCGAAGCAAGGTACTTCTCGGCCGCACGGATGGCTTTTGCCTTGTCGAAACCCATCAGGGATATTGTAGCCGTTCAGAAGAGGTGGATGAAAGCGGCGCGAGGCGAACAGAGCAGCGACAGGGTGCTTCCGGGCCCGGCGGCAAACTTACTTGTCCACGGCACTCGCGCCCCTGCCTCCGAGGACGGGCAATTTCGTACGTTAGCACCCGCCGCGAGCGGGTGTCAACCAACTCTTCCTGCAAGCATTTATGCGCACTGAGGCCGCAGAAAACGTGACCGGAAACGCGACCGGAGAGGTGACCGAAGCGCCGCGACCCGGGGCGGCCGGGGCACCGCTCGGGACGTCCGGCGGGCGGCTGGCGCGCGCAGGCGGGCGGCTCGGGCTGGCCGGGTTCGCGCTCTACGCGCTCGCCGCGCCGCACTCCATCGCCGTCTCGTGGGTGGGGCTTTCGGCCGCCGTCCTGGGGTGGCTTGCGCGCACGCTGGCGACCCGGCGGGCGTCCTTCAGGCGCACGCCGCTGGACCTCCCGCTCTGGCTCTTCTTCGCGTGGACTGTCGTGTCGTGCCTGCTCTCGGAGGAGCCGCGCGTGAGCGTGCCGAAGCTCGTCAACGTCAGCACGCTCCTCATGTTCTACCTCGCGCAGTCGCTCGTCACGCGGAGGGCGGCGGTCATGCTGGCGGCGCTGCTCGTCCTCTCGGGGTCGGCAGGCGCGCTGTGGGGCGCGGGCGAGCTGGCCGCCGGGCGCGGCGTCGTCGTGCGTCGGATGAGCGTGGACAGCCCCCTGCGGCGGGGGACGCCGCTGCGCGAGGGCGACGCCGTCTGGCGCGTGAACGGCCGCCGCGTCTCGACGGTCGAAGAGATAGACGAGGCGATACGGCGGACGCCCGCGGGCGGGCGCGCCAGCTTGAGCGTCGTCTCGCGCGGCGAGCACGCCGAGTGGCCGGGCGCGGTCGTCACGGAGGAGGCGCGCGCCGCCGCGTCGCCTTCGGGGATAACGGAGGGCGGCGGGCCGACGCACAGCTTCCGCGCGTCGGGCTGGACGCGCCACTACGAGACGTTCGCGGAGGTGTTGCAGATCGCCGCGCAGCTCGCGCTCGGCTTCGCGCTCGCCGGGTGGCTGCGGCGCGGCCGCGACGAAGACGGGCGGCAGACCGGCAACGAAGGCGGGGCCAAACGGGGCGACGTCAGGCCCGGAGGCGGGACGTCGGCGAGGCCGCGGGTCTGGCTCCCGGCCGCGGCCTTCGTCGTGCTCGCGGTCGGCATCGCGCTGACGGCGATGAGGACGACGCTGGTGGCCTTCGCGGCGGGCGCGACCGTGCTGGCGTGGCGCGCGACGACGAGGGGGCGTCAGCGGGCGGTCGTGGCGGCGGCGGTCGCGTGCGTCCTCGCGCTCGGCGCGTTCGCGGTCTGGCGCACGCGCGCGAGCGGGGCGCTCCGGCTGGGCGACGCGAGCGCGGGGCTGCGTTACGAGGTCGCGCGCGTCGCCGCGGGGCGGGTGCCGCTGCACCCCCTCTTCGGGCACGGCATGGACGCGGTGCACGGGCACTGGGCCGAGTGGGGCTTCCCCGGCCGCGACATGCTGCACGCGCACTCGA
>DASVSK010001094.1:0-1943 GCA_036388135.1 Pyrinomonadaceae bacterium
ACTTATGAGTCGCCCCGAAAGAGAGTTTCGCAGCACCACCATCCTGCTCGTGCGACGCGGCGGCCGCGTCGCGCTCGCGGGCGACGGCCAGGTGACGCACGGAGACACCGTCATGAAGAGCGGCGCGCGAAAGGTGCGCCGGCTCTACAACGAGAAGATTCTCTGCGGCTTCGCCGGGGCCACCGCCGACGCCTTCTCGCTCCTCGCGCGTTTCGAGGGCAAGCTCGAACAGTTCCACGGCAACCTTGAGCGCGCCGCCATCGAGCTGAGCAAGGAGTGGCGCACCGACAAGATTCTGCGCCACCTCGAAGCCCTCCTGATCGTCGCCGACGAGAAGAGCTCTTTCCTCCTCTCCGGCAACGGCGACGTCATCGCGCCCGACGACGGCGGCGTCCTCGCCATCGGCTCCGGCGGCCCCTACGCGCTCGCCGCGGCGCGCGCGCTGTCCGAGCACACCGAGCTGAGCGCGAGGGAGATCGCGGAGCGCGCGCTCCGCATCGCCGGCGAAATCTGCATCTACACGAACCAGAACATAGTCGTCGAGGAGATTTGAGCCGCGGGGTCGGCGCGCGCCCGAGGGCGCGACTCCCCCGCCGGCTTTTTAACAACGGGCGCTTTCGCACATGGTGATCTATCTTTCAGGCGAGGTCGAGGAGGAGTCGCGGCTCGACGAGATGACCCCGCGGCAGATCGTCGCGCAGCTCGACAAGCACGTCGTCGGCCAGCACGCGGCCAAGCGCGCCGTCGCCATCGCGCTCCGCAACCGCGTCCGACGCCAGAAGCTCCCGCCCGAGATGGCCGCCGACGTGATGCCCAAAAACATCATCATGATCGGCTCGACCGGCGTCGGCAAGACCGAGATCGCGCGCCGCCTCGCGCGCATGTCCAACTCCCCCTTCCTCAAGGTCGAGGCCTCGAAGTTCACAGAGGTCGGCTACGTCGGCCGCGACGTCGAGAGCATGATCCGCGACCTGTGCGAGATCGCCGTCGACATGGTGCGCGAGGAGAAGATCGAAGAGGTCGCCGAAAAGGCCGAGAATAACGCCGAAGAGCGCGTCCTCGACCTGCTCCTCCCGCAGAGACCCTCCGCCGGCTTCTACGACTTTGAAGCGGGCGACGACCAGGCCGCCGACGCGACCTCCGGCCCCGGCTCCGAGCGCGACGAGCAGTTCCAGAAGACGCGCGAGAAGCTGCGCACGCAGCTGCGCGAGGGCAAGCTCGACAGCCGCCTCGTCGAGATGGAGGTGCGCGAGAAGAGCTTCCCGACCATCGAGGTCGCGGGCCCGCAGGGCGTCGAAGAGATGGGCATCAACATGAAGGACATGCTCGGCAACCTCTTCCAGGGGCGCACCAAGCGGCAGCGTATGCGCGTCGACGAGGCCATGGAGTACCTCGTCCAGGAGGAGGAGGAGCGCCTCGTCGACATGGACGCCGTCTCGCGCGCCGCGCTCGAACGCGTCGAGTCCTCCGCCATCATCTTCCTCGACGAACTGGACAAGATCGCCGGGCGCGAGTCCGGCGGCTCCGGCCCCGACGTCTCGCGCGAGGGCGTGCAGCGGGACCTCCTGCCCATCGTCGAGGGCACGACCGTCAACACGCGCTACGGGATGGTGCGCACAGACCACGTCCTCTTCATCGCCGCAGGGGCCTTCCACGTCTCGAAGCCTTCCGACCTCATCCCCGAGCTGCAGGGGCGCTTCCCCATCCGCGTCGAGCTCGACTCGCTCACCCTCGAAGACTTCAAGCGCATCCTGACCGAGCCCAAGAACTCGCTCGTCAAACAGTACAAGGCGCTCCTGGAGACCGAAGGCATCGAGCTGGATTTCACGGAGGACGCCATCGACGCGCTCGCGCGCTTCGCCGTCCGCGTCAACGAGCAGACCGAGAACATCGGCGCGCGCCGCCTCCACACCATCATGGAGAAGGTGCTCGACGAGATCAGC
>DASVSK010001095.1:0-3234 GCA_036388135.1 Pyrinomonadaceae bacterium
AAGGCGGCGACGTCGAGCTCTCCGAGGTGATGATCCTGCGCGGCTCGGAGATGACGGGGCGGACGCTGCGCAGCCTCAACTTCCGCGACCGCTACGACCTGACGGTGCTCGCCATCAACCGCCACGGCATGGCGCTTTTGACCAAGCTCTCGACCGTCACGCTCCGCTTCGGCGACGTGCTGCTCGTGCAGGGGACGAAGGAGTGCGTCGAGCGCCTGACGGCCGACGGGCACGTCCTCATGCTCGAAGGCGAGCTGGGCGGGCAGCGCGAGCGCGCCGGCAAGCGCTGGTGGGCGGTCGCGGCCTTCGCCGTCTTCCTCTTCTTCTCGGTGCTGCACCTGCCGCAGGTGCCGCTCGCCGTCGCCGTCCTCTTCGGCGTGCTCATCCTGCTGGCCTCGCGCGCCGTGCTGCTCAACGAGGTCTACGAGCTGATCGACTGGCGTCTGATCGTGCTCATCGCGGGGATGATATCTTTCGGCACGGCGATGGAGAAGACTGGGGCCGACCAGTACCTCGCCGACATCATCGTCAACAACTTCCAGTCCTACGGCGGGCTGGCCGTCGTCGCGGGCTTCTTCGCGCTGACGGTGGCGCTGACGCAGCCGATGTCGAACCAGGCGGCCGCGCTCGTCGTCCTCCCCATCGCCGTCAAGACGGCGCTGGCGCTGGGACTGAACCCGCGCACCTTCGCCATCGCCGTCACCTACGCCGCCTCCTGCTCGTTCCTCACGCCGCTCGAGCCGGCCTGCGTGCTCATCTACACGCCCGGGCGCTACCGCTTCCTCGACTTCTTCAAGGTCGGCTCGATCCTGACCGTCGCCGTCTTCGCCGTCGTCATGCTGCTCGTCCCCATCTTCTGGCCGCTGAAATAAAGTAGACAGTAGTCAGTAGCCAGTAGCCAGTAGTCAGTAGAAAAACTTTCGCTGGCGCATCGTCCGCTGGTCGGCGTCAACGGCCGCGGCGCGGAGCGCTACTGACTACTGACTACTGACTACTGACTACTGTCTGCCGCTTTCCCGCCTTGCACCCGCGCCCTTGTATTCATATAATTCGCGGGCTTTGAAAAGCGGGCCGGCTAGGGAGGGATTTGCCGGCCTCGCGATAATTTCAGGCGCTCCTCAAACCGAACAGAATAAGATGGCTACAATCACCGACTGGAGAGAGCGGCGACGTGTCGCCCAGGGGCGCGCCACCCCCCTCCGCACGATTGCCTCCGGGCTCGCCCAGATTGCGCGCGCGGCCTTCGCCGAGCCCTACCAGCTCGCCGTCGAGCGCCACGCCGTCGGGCTCCGACGCCTCCCGCGCGAGCTGGACGGCCTCCGCGTCGTCCACCTCTCCGACATCCACCACAGCCCCTTCACAGGGCGCGAGCAGGTCGAGCGCGCCGTCGAGGTCGCCAACAGCCTCCAGCCCGACGTCATCGCGCTCACCGGCGACTACGTCTCGCACGAGCGCGAGTACGTCCAGCCCTGCGCCGAAATGCTCGGCAAGCTGAAGGCGCGGCGCGGCGTCTACGCCTGCCTCGGCAACCACGACAACTGGGTCGACGCCGAGCTGGTCACGGACCTCTTCACGCTCGCAGGCATCCGCGTGCTCAACAACGAGGGGCTCCGCTTCGAAGACCGCGGCGCGTCCTTCTGGCTCGCGGGCGTGCAGGACACGATGGTCGGCCTCGAAGACCTCCCGCTCGCCCTCGCCGGCTCTTCCGCCGACGAGATGAAGCTCCTTCTGGCGCACAACCCCGTGATTCTGCGCCGCGCCGCGCGCGCGGGCGTCGACCTCGTCCTCTCGGGGCACACGCACGGCGGGCAGGTCACCTGGCGCTCGGAGCGCTCGGCCTCGGGGCGCGTGCGCCGGCGCATCCTGCGCGGCCTCGGCCGCCGCGGCGAGACACAGATTTACGTCACACGCGGCCTCGGCACGGTCGTCCTGCCCGTGCGCTACGGCTGCCTCCCCGAAGTCTCGCTGCTCACGCTGCGCCGCGCCGACTAGTTCGGAGTCCGAAGTCCAAGGTTCAAAGTTGGGAGCCTGCTTTTGACTTTGAACTTTAAACTTCGGACTTTGAGCTTTTATGGCCTCGAAAGTCGTCACCGTCCCGAACATCCTGACCGTGGTGCGCATGGCGCTGATCCCGGTCTTCGTCGGCGCGCTCTACTACCAGAGGTTCGGCTGGGCCCTGGCCGTCTTCGTCGTCGCGGGCGTGACCGACGGCCTCGACGGCCTCTTCGCGCGGCGCTTTAACCAGTACTCGCCGCTCGGCCAGATTCTCGACCCCGTCGCGGACAAACTCCTCCTCGTCACCTCCTTCATCACCCTCTCGATGCCCTCGATCATGGCCCCGGAGGCGCTCGTCCAGCCGCACCCGCGCCACCTCCCCGTCCCCTTCTGGGTCACCGCGGCCGTCATCAGCCGCGACGTCTTCATCGTCGTCGGCGCGGCGACCATCAACGTCGTCACGGGTTTCCGGGGTTTTAAGCCCTCCTGGCTGGGCAAGGCCAACACGACCGTCCAGATCGCGGCCGTGGTGCTCATCCTCGTCGCCGCGAGCTTCCCGCCGCTGCGCGGGTACCTGCCGACCGTCTACACCACCGTCTTCTCCTTCGCCGTCATCTCCGGCGTCCACTACGTCTTCTGGACTTCAAAACTGCTGAACGAAGACCGCCAACAGCGGGAGTCCGCCGACCGAAGCGTCTAATCCGTTCGTCTTCATAGACTTGCGTCGGGCAACCCGGGCGGGGCGTCGTGCTACTAAAAGTTGACAAGAAGGGACTCAGGTATTATATTAGCGGCGCATTCAAGGTCGCCGGCGCGTCTGTCAGCCGCCTTCTCAGGGGACTCTGGGCGGGGGGGGCGGCCACGGCGGGCAACGGGGAAGCGGCGCGCGCGAGGCCCCGACGGTCGAAGGGCCGGCGGGGAGCGGCGCGGCTAAAAAATCGGGAGAGATAGAAAACAATGAGCAAGATCATAGGCATTGACCTGGGCACGACCAACTCCGTCGTGGCCGTGATGGAAGGCGGCGAGCCGACCGTAATCACCAATTCGGAGGGCGGCCGGACGACCCCCTCGGTCGTCGCCTTCACCAAGGACGGCAACCGCCTGGTGGGGCAGGTCGCCAAGCGCCAGGCCGTCACCAACCCCGAGAACACCGTCTACTCGATCAAGCGCTTCATGGGCCGTCGCTTCGAAGAAGTGACCGATGAGCTGAAGCGCGTCCCCTACAAGGTCGAGCGCGGC
>DASVSK010001096.1:0-2498 GCA_036388135.1 Pyrinomonadaceae bacterium
AGCCCGGCGATGACCGCCCAGAGCGGGACGGCCGCCGGGAGCGCCGGCAGCAGGAAGGCGATGAGCTTGCTGATGCCGACCGCGCTGAGAACGCCGATGACGCCGCCCATCGCGGTGAGCGTCATCGCCTCGTAGAGGAACTGGCGGACGATGTCGCGGCGTCGCGCGCCGATGGCCTTGCGGACGCCTATCTCCTGCGTCCGCTCGGTCACCGAGACGAGCATGATGTTCATCACGCCGATGCCGCCGACGAGCAGGCCGACCGACGAGATGGCGATGCCGAAGACGCCGATCATGGCCGTGATGCTGTCGAACTGCGAGACCATCCTGTCGGCCGTGCCGAGGTCGAAGTTGTTCGGCTGGTCGGACTTCACGCCGCGCCTGCGCCGCAGGACGTCCTCCACCTGGTCGAGCGCCTGGGGGAGCTGCCCCGACCGCGCGCGGATGACGAGCATGACGTACTCGCTGCGGGGCGAGACCTCGCGCGCCGTGCGGAAGGGGATGTAGATGGCGTTGTCCTCGTCGTTCTCGCCGAAGATGGCGTTCTTGCGCTTCTCCAGCACGCCGATGATCTCGAAGGGGCGGCCGCCGAGCTTGACCTCGCTGCCGACGACCTCGCCCTCGCGCCCGGGGAAGAGCGCCTCGACGACGTTGACGCCGACCACCATCACGTTGCGCCGGTTGTTGTCGTCGGCCTCGCTGATGAAGCGCCCGTCGCGCACGGAGACGTTGGTGGCGTCGGCGTAGTTGGCCGTCACGCCCTCGACGCCGCCGCGCCGGTAGGTCGTCCCCTTGTAGGTGATGGTCGAGTCGCGCCACGAGACGAAGAGGTCGGGCGCGACCATGTCCACCGCGGGCGAGAAGCGCGCGACGGCCTCGCCGTCCTCGGCCGTCAGCGGCTTGCGCTGCCGCTCGGAGGCGTCGCGCGGGCCCAACTGCGGCCCCGTCGAGAGGTGGAAGGCGTAGATGTTGTTGGTGCCGAACTCCTCGACGACCTGGACGATGGACTGGCGCACGCCCGTCAGGAGCGAGGCGATGACGATGACGACCGCCACCCCGATGACGATGCCCAGCACCGTCAGGAAGCTGCGGAACTTGTGCGCCCGCAGGGAGTCGAACGCCATGCGGAAGATTTCGACGGGGACGAACTTGGGTACTCTTAGCTTCATGATTCGGTAAACGGTGAACGGGAAATCGTGAACGGTCGAAGGCGGCTTCTATTCACCACCCGCCTCCCTCACTTTCTCGCCAGCGCGGCGATGGGGTCGAGCCGCGAAGCCTTGAACGCCGGGTAGATGCCCGCGACCATCCCGATGACGCCGGAGACGCCGACCGCCAGCACGACGTAGACGAACGTCACCGTCATCGTCCAGCCGGTGAGGACGGTGATGAGCCCCGTCAGCGCGACCGCCAGCAGGAAGCCGAGGACGCCGCCGCACGTCGTCAGGAAGGACGACTCGATGAGGAACTGCAGGAGCATCTGCTTGCGCGTCGCGCCGAGGGCCTTGCGCAGCCCTATCTCGAAGGTGCGCTCGGTCACCGAGACGAGCATGATGTTCATCACGACGATGCCGCCGACGAGGAGCGAGATGGCCGTGATGGGGACGACCACGGCCGCGATGCCGCTCGTCAGCGAGTCGACCTCGCCCGCGAGGTCGCCCGTGTTGACGAGGCCGAAGTCGTCCTCCTCGCTCCCCTTCAGCTTGTGCTTGTTCCGGAGCGCCGTGCGCGCGTCCTCGATGGCCTCCTGGAACTTCTCGCGCGACCCGGCCTTGCCGTGAATCTGTAGGCTCTGGCGGCCGCCGAAGATTTTACGGTAGGCCGTCAGGGGCAGGTACATGTGCTTGTCGAGCGACTGGCCCATCATCGAGCCGCGCTTCTCCTCGACGCCGACGACCGTCAGCGGCAGGCCGCGCACGTTGAGCGTCTTGCCCACGGGGTCCTGGCCGGGGAAGAACTTCTCCCTCACCTCGTCGCCGATGACCGTGACCATCGCCGCCGTGTCGTACTCCTGCTGGAGGAAGAAGCGGCCGTCGCCGATGGTCTTGTCCTCGATGGAGAGCATGTTGGGCGTGCAGCCCGCCACCTGGACGCCGAACAACTCCTCGCCGTCCTGCTTGAGGTCGGTCTGGTTCTGGAGCTGCGCGCCGACCTCAGCGCAGGCGGCGCAGTTGTCCCTCACCCACTCGTAGTCCTCCAGCTCCAGCCGCTTGTTGCGGCGGTTCATCTTCTCCCACTGCTCCTCGCTCATCTCGCCGTGGTGCGCCGTGCGCGCGATCATGAAGTGGTTGACGCCGAGGATGGCCGTCACCTTCTCCATCACGTAGGTGTTGAGCCCCGAGATGGCCGCGCCGACGATGACCACCGAAGCCACGCCGATGATGATGCCGATGAGCGTGAGGAACGCCCTCAGCTTGTGCGCGAAGATGGACTGGAGCGCGATGCGCGCGGCGTCGGCGTAGAAGGTGTAGATCGTCTTCATAAAAGGCTCTTTTTGC
>DASVSK010001097.1:0-2599 GCA_036388135.1 Pyrinomonadaceae bacterium
GACCTCGTCATCGACCACTCGGTGCAGGTCGACTTCTGGTCCACGGCGGACGCGCTCCGGCTCAACATGGAGACCGAGTTCCGCCGCAACCGCTCGCGCTACCAGTTCCTCAAGTGGGGCATGCAGGCGTTCGAGAGCTTCAACGTCGTCCCGCCCGGCATCGGCATCGTCCACCAGGTCAACCTCGAATACCTCGCGCGCGGCGTGATGGAGAAGGAGGGCGTCTACTACCCCGACACGCTCGTCGGGACGGACTCGCACACGACGATGATCAACGGGCTCGGCATCGTCGGCTGGGGCGTCGGCGGCATCGAGGCCGAGGCGGCGATGCTGGGCCAGCCCGTCTACATCCTGACGCCCGACGTGGTGGGCGTGAACCTGACGGGCACGCTGCGCGAGGGCGTGACTGCCACCGACCTCGTGCTCCGCGTGACCGAGATGCTGAGGAAGGCGAAGGTCGTCGGCAAGTTCGTCGAGTTCCACGGCGAGGGCGCGGCCTCAATCCCCGTCGCCGACCGCGCGACCATCGGCAACATGGCCCCCGAGTACGGGGCGACGATGGGCTACTTCCCCGTCGACGAGAAGAGCTGCGAGTACCTGCTCGCGACCGGGCGCGACGAGGAGCAGGTCGAGACCTTCCGCGCCTACTACCGCGCGCAGAACCTCTTCGGCATCCCGCGCGCGGGCGAGATAGACTACAGCACGACCCTCGACCTCGACCTCGCGACCATCGAGCCGAGCGTCGCCGGCCCCAAGCGCCCGCAGGACCGCATCGAGCTGTCGGGGCTCAAGGAGAAGTTCAACGACCTCCTCGGCAAGCCCGCCGCCGAGAGCGGCTACGGCCGCTCGGAGGGGCAGGTCGGCGAGCGCTTCCACGTCGACCTGAGCCGCGAGGTTCACGAGGTGGCGCGGTCGCTGCCCGTGCTGCCCGGCGCGCTGCACGCGGGCGGCGGCGGCCAGGAGCAGGAGTCCGCGCCGAACGTCGTCGCCACCGAGACGGTCGGCAGCCTCGGCTCGCGCAGCGACAAGAACACGAGCGCGGCGACCGAGTTCGAGATGATGAACAACCGCCCGACGCCCGACCGCGTCGACTTCGAGGAGAAGACGAGCGAGTTCGCCGTCCACAAGGACGGCGGCGCGGAGCTGGGGCACGGCGACGTGGTCATCGCCGCCATCACCTCCTGCACCAACACGTCGAACCCCGGCGTGATGCTCGCCGCCGGGCTGCTGGCGAAGAAGGCGGTCGAGCGCGGGCTCACGGTCTCGCCGACGGTCAAGCCCTCGCTCGCGCCCGGCTCGCGCGTGGTGACGGAGTACTACAAGAAGACGGGGCTGCAACCCTACCTCGACCGGCTCGGCTTTAACGTCGTCGGCTACGGCTGCACCACCTGCATCGGCAACTCCGGCCCGCTCGACCCGCGCATCGAGTCGGTCATCAACGAGCACGACCTCGTCACGGCCTCCGTCCTCTCGGGGAACCGCAACTTCGAGGCGCGCGTCCACCAGTCCGTGCGCGCCAACTTCCTCATGTCGCCGCCGCTCGTCGTCGCCTTCGCGCTCGCCGGGCGCGTCAACATCGACATGGCGAACGAGCCCCTGGGCAGGGGCGACGACGGCCGCGACGTCTTCCTGCGCGACATCTGGCCGACGCTCGAAGAGGTCGGCGAGGCGCTCGGCGCGGCCACAGACCCCGAGACCTACCGCGCGCTCTACAGCGACTTCGAGGAGGCCAACCCGCTCTGGAACGACATCCCCTCGGTGACGGGCGAGGTCTACCAGTGGGACCCGCAGTCCACGTACATCCAGGAGCCGCCCTACTTCGAGAAGTTCAGCATGGAGGCCGGGAGCTTCTGCGACATCCGCGGCGCGCGCCCGCTCGCCGTCTTCGGCGACTCGGTGACGACCGACCACATCAGCCCGGCCGGGGCCATCAAGGGCAAGTCGCCCGCGGGCCGCTACCTCCTCCTGCGCGGCGTCGAGCAGCAGGACTTCAACTCCTACGGCGCGCGCCGCGGCAACCACCAGGTGATGGTGCGCGGCACGTTCGCCAACGTCCGCATCAAGAACCTGATGGCCCCCGGCACGGAGGGCGGCGTCACCGTGCTCCAGCCGACGGGCGAGCAGATGCCCATCTACGACGCGTCGATGCACTACCAGGCGGCGGGCGTCCCGCTCGTCGTCTTCGCGGGCGAGGAGTACGGCACCGGCTCGTCGCGCGACTGGGCGGCGAAGGGGACGCTGCTGCTCGGCGTCAAGGCGGTCGTCGCCGAGAGCTTCGAGCGCATCCACCGCTCGAACCTCGTCGGGATGGGCGTGCTCCCGCTCCAGTTCACCAACCACGTCAACGCCGAGACGCTCGGGCTCGACGGCACTGAGACCGTCGACATCACGGGTCTTCAGGGCGGCGAGATCACGCCGCGGCAGGAGGTGACGTTGCGCATACGCCGCCCCGGCGGCGAGGAGCGCGAGGTGCCCGTGACGCTCCGCATCGACACCCCCATCGAGATCGAGTACTACCGCCACGGCGGCATCCTCCCCTACGTGCTCCGGCAGTTGATCGCGCAGTCGTCGTGAGGGCTTAAGCCTCCCTGAAGAGGGG
>DASVSK010001098.1:0-2463 GCA_036388135.1 Pyrinomonadaceae bacterium
GCTCTCCAACTCGCCGTGCGCGCTCTCGACGGTCTGTGCCAAGTCTGCTGCCTCCTCGCCTCGCTTTCGCGGGAAAGCCCTGTGAAATTCGGGGACGGTTGCGTTAAGGGGGACGCGGAAAATTCTAGCACCCGCCCAACCGGCCGGGCAAACTTCGGCCGCGCGGGCGCGTACGAGAAGAGCGCCCGGGCTTCGTCTGAAAGTCCCGGGCGCTCTCGAAGTTGCCGGTCAGGGCGGCGGGTCGGTTACGGCTTCGCCCCGCTGTTGGCGGGCGGCGGGGCGGCGGGCGTCGTCGGCTGCGTGGCCGCGGGGCGCGTGGGGTCGCCGCCCGTGGCGGGCGCGCCGGGGCGCGTCGGCTCAAGGCTGACTTCCTTCTTCTCGCCCGCGTCCTTCTTCGGCGCGGTCGTCGCCGCCGGCAGCGGCCTCACGTCGCGCGCGGGCGCGGTGCGGTTGACGGGCAGGGTGTTGTAGTTGTCGGGCAGCCTGCCGCCGTTCTCCATCACGGCCTGGATGATGTCGTTGCCCTTCTTCGACTGGCTGATGATGACGCCGTCTTTGACGACCGTCTTGGGCACGACGCCGCTGATCTCGCGCATGATGCCGCCGATCATCCCGTCGCCCCTCGGCTCCTCGCGGTTGAGCGCGTCGGGGTCGGCGTCGGGCACCTGCGCGCCGATGGCCGCCAGCTTCTCCTTGGCCTTCTCGGCGTACTCGCTGTTCGGGTGGCGGCGGACGAGCTGCTGGAGGTACTTGGTGGCCTCGTCGGGCTCCTCCTCCTCCATGTAGGTCGTGGCGTAGCGGAAGAGCACCTCGGCCATCCCGGAGTAGTTCTTGTACTTCTCGACGACCTCGCGGTAGCGCGACTGCGCGCCCTTCAGGTTGTTGGCGCGGTGCTGGTAGAACTTGTTGAAGTACTGGTCGCCGACGCCCTTGTCGTGGTCGGCGAGGTTTTCCTGCACCTCGGCGAGGCGCAGCTCGATGTCGGGGCGGAGCCCGGACTTCGGGAACTGCTGGAGGCAGAACTTGAGCCGCTGCTCGGCCTTGCGCGCGGGCGAGATGTCGCGGTTGGCGAGCCCCATGCGGCGCATCTCGACCTCGCCCATCTTGAGGCAGACGTCGTCGGAGAGAGCGTGGGTCGGGAAGAAGGTGACCCAGTCCTGGTAGGCCTGGCCGGCCTGGATGAGCGCGCTCGTCGTCCCTTCGAGGTAGAAGGTGTCGGCGATGGCGAGCTTGGAGAGCGGCAGGTAGACGGAGTCGGGGTAGGTGTTGATGATGACGCTGTAGAGGGCGCGCGCGGTCTCGTAGCTGTCGTTGCGCGCCTCCTTGGTCGCCTCCCGGAACAGCTCGACGTCGCGGCCGGGCGCGACGGTGCCGACCAGCTCGTCGTACTTCTCGTCGCCGCCGCGGCCGAGCAGGCGGCCGAAGAAGCCCGGCCCCTTCTTCTTCTTGTCGTCCTTCGAGGCGACGGCCGGCGCGGCGCTCCGCTCGCGCATCGTGTCGCGCATCGACGCCTGCATGCGCGTGTCCAGCTCCGTGACGGCGGCTTCGAGCTTATCGACCTCGGTCGGGTCGAAGCGCTCGGCGCGCTCCTGCTTGCCGCGGAGGTCGGCGATCTCGCTCAGCAGCTTCGACGCCTCCTTCTCCAGCCCGCCCAGGCGCGCGCGCGGGTCGTCGGCCGAGGCGTCCTGCCCCTTGTCCTTCGCGTTCAGCCCCGCGATGGCGCTGTTGAGCGTGCGGCGCATCGTGTCGAGCCGCGAGCGCATCACGTCGAGCCGCTGGGCGGGCGAGAGCTGCGACTGCTGCGCCGCCGCGACCCGCAGGCCGCGCGCCGGCAGCGCGCCCAGCACCAGCGCCGCACACAGGACGGAGAAAACCAAGTTGCGATAACGCATCAGCAAAACCTCCAAAAGAAAACGCGGAACGGTGAACGCGGAACGATGAACTAAAGGGCGGCCGCCTTTCAGTTCATCGTCCGTCGTCCGGCATTCATCCTTCAAACCAACTGAACCGCGGCGCTGAGAAGCTCGCGGACGGAAGCGGTCGGGTCGCCGTGGCCGAAGACGGCCGTGCCGGCGACGAAGATTTCTGCGCCGGCCGCGGCGACCGTCGCGATGTTTTCGCGGCCGATGCCGCCGTCGACCTCGATGCGGACGTCGAGGTTCCGCTCGCGAATCGTCCGGCTCAGGCGTCTGATTTTTTCCACCGAGGTCGGGATGAACTCCTGCCCGCCGAAGCCGGGGTTGACGGACATGACCAGCACGTAGTCGACGAATTGCAGGACTTCGTCGAGCGCGCTGAGGCTCGTCCCGGGGTTGATGACCACCCCGGCCTTCGCCCCTCGCTTCCGGATCGACGCGAGAGTCCGATGAATGTGTGGGTGACCCTCGACGTGCACGGAAACCATGCGCGCGCCTGCCTCGGCGAACTGCTCGGCGTAGAGCCCCGGATCAGAAATCATTAGAT
>DASVSK010001099.1:0-3084 GCA_036388135.1 Pyrinomonadaceae bacterium
GCGCGGCCCCAACGTGATGCTCGGCTACTACCAGAACGAGCAGGCGACGCAGTCGGCCATCGTCTCCCGCTGGCTCCACACGGGCGACCTCGGCCGGCTCGACGACGACGGCAACCTCTACCTCGTCGGCCGCTCGAAGGAGATCATCGTCGACACCAACGGCAAGAACGTCTACCCGGACGAGGTCGAGGAGCTGTACAAGGACTCGCCCTACGTCAAGGAGCTGGGCGTCGTGGGGCTGCCCGACGGCATCGGCGAGAAGGTGGCGGCGCTCGTCGTCCCCGACTACGACTCCGACATCAGCCTCCGGCGCGACGAGGTGCAGCGCCGCGTCGAGAACCACTTCCGCGAGGTGTCGTCCTCGCTCCCCTTCTACAAGCGCGTCAAGGCGCTCTACTTCGCCGACGACGAGCTGCCGCGCACGGCCACGCGCAAGGTCAAGCGGCGCGAGGTCGTCCGCGTCATCCAGGGGCTCGAAGAGTCGAAGCGCGCCGGCATCACCGAGAAGACCGCCCCGCGCGAGCAGCACCACGACGCCGACTGGCTTTTGGGTCTCGTCGCGCAGGTCTCGGCGCGCCCGCGCGCGCAGGTCTCGCTCGACTCGCGCCTCGCCGAGCTGGGCTTCGACAGCCTGATGTTCGTCGAGCTGGCCTCGGCCATCGAGCAGGCGGGCGGCGCGCTCGTCTCGCCCGACACCCTCAACGAGGTGGTCGACGTGCGCGAGCTGTACTCGGTCGTCAAGCGCCGCGAGTCGGCCGCCAACAAGCGCGCCGCCGAGGCGCGCGCCGAGGAGGACGCGCGCCAGTCGGAGAAGGAGATTTACGTCCCCACGCTCGTCCGCACCGTCGGCAACCGCGGGATAGACGTCGTGCAGCGCGCGCTCTACGAGAACGTGCTGAAGGCGCACGTCGAGGGGCGCGCGAACATCCCGACGCACACCAACTTCATCGCGGCGACGAACCACACCTCGCACCTCGACACCGGCCTCATCAAGTACGCGCTCGGCGAGCAGGGGCGCGACATGGTGGCGCTCGCCGCGGCCGACTACTTCTTCGACAACCGCTACAAGCGCGCCTACATGAACAACTTCACGAACATCGTGCCCATCGAGCGTTCGGGGAGTCTCCGGCAGTCGCTCCGCCACGCGCGCTCGTTCCTCGAACGCGGCTACCCGGCGCTCATCTTCCCCGAGGGGACGCGCTCGATGACGGGGCAGATGGCCGAGTTCAAGTCGGGCTTCGCCTACCTCGCCCTGAACACGCGCACAGGCATCCTGCCCGCGTACCTCTGGGGCACCTACGAGGCGTTCCCCAAGGGCTCGGCCTTCCTCAAGGGGCGCGAGGTCGGCGCGCGCATCGGCCGCTTCCTCTCGCCCGAAGAGCTGGAAGGGCTGACGAAGGGCATGCCGCGCGCCGAGGCGTACAGGCTGGTGGCGGCGCTCGTCCGCCACGAGATAGAGAACCTGCGCGACGGCACCCGCCACGCCTTCGACGGCGCGGCGCTCCGCCGCCGCTGGAAGGCCGAGCGCCGCCACTCGGGCGACGAGGCGGGCGACGAGGGCGAGCTGGCGACGACCGGCGATTAAGTTATGGCGACGACGAAGAAGACGGCCGCCAAGAGGGCGACGAAGAAGTCCGCGACGAAGGCGACGGCAGCAGCGGCGGGCGGCGAGCGAGCGCGCGCGCTCGCCGTGAGGGCGAAGCCGGTCACGCTCGTCACGGGCGGGACGGGCTTCCTCGGCTCGCACCTCGTCAGGCTCCTCGCCGGCGAGGGCGCGGGGCCGCTGCGCGTGCTCTCGACCTCCGCGCCCGCGTGGCTCGAAGAGCTGGGCGTCGAGACGGTCGTGGGGTCTATCACGTCCCCCGAGACGGTAGCGCGCGCCGTCGAGGGCGTGGCGGAGGTCTACCACCTTGCGGGCCGCGTCTCGCGCGAGCCGGGCGACGCGCACCTGATGTACAAGCTGCACGTCGACGGGACGCGCGTGCTGTGCGAGGCGGCGCGCGCGGCCGGCGTCAAGTCAATCGTGTCGGCCTCGACGAGCGGGACGGTCGCCGTGACGGAGACGGGCGACGTGGTGCCCGACGAGGAGTGGCCCACGCCCCTCGACATCGTCTCGCGCTGGCCCTACTACGCGAGCAAGGTCTACCAGGAGCGCGTGGCGCTTGAGAACTTCGCGGGCGAGGGGCGGCGGCTCGTCCTGATGAACCCGAGCCTGCTGCTCGGCCCCGGCGACGAGCGCCTCAGCTCGACGAAGGTCGTGCTCGACTTCATCGCGCGAAAAATCCCCACGGTGCCCAAAGGGGGCTTGAGCTTCGTGGACGCGCGCGACGCGGCGGCGGCCTTCCGCGCGGCGATGGAGCGGGGCGCGCACGGCGAGCGTTACCTGCTCGGCGCGGCCAACTGGACGTTCGACAAATTCTTCGGCCGCCTTGAGCGCATCACGAAGGTGCCCGCGCCCTTCATCTCGCTCCCTTCAAGGCTCACGCTCGCGGGCGCGCGGGGGCTGAACTCGCTCTACAAACACTGGAAGCTGGCCCCGCCCGTCGAGCCCGCCGAGATCGAGATGGCCGACTACTTCTGGTACCTCGACTCTGCGAAGGCTCAGGCCGAACTCGGCTTCGCCCCGCGCGACCCGCAGGAGACGCTGCTCGACACCGTCCGTTACGTCCGCGAAAACTTCCTCGGCAACGCCGCCTTCCGCGACGCCGTCTGACCGCCGCTCTAGCGGCAGCGGACGCGCAGCGCCCCGGGCATCATCTCAAACTCCGCGGGCAGCCGCCCGACCAGCTCCCCGTCAAGTTCGAGCTTGACCGCGTCGGCCGTCGCCGGCTCGGCGCGGACGCGGCGCGCGAGGGCGTGGTGCACCTCACGCATGCCGAGGTGCGTGCCGAGATAGAGGCGGTAGGAGTTGGCGAGGACGGTGAGCGCGCTCACGTCGCCGACCGCGACCACGTCGAAGAGCCCGTCGTCGACCTTCGCCGCGGGCGCGATCTTCATCCCGCCGCCGAAGTAGCGCGCGTTGGCGACGCAGAAGTTCGCGACCGTGATGCGCGACGCGGGCCCGCCGTCGAGCGAGACGCGCAC
>DASVSK010001100.1:0-2222 GCA_036388135.1 Pyrinomonadaceae bacterium
GGCCGCCTCACTTCGTGGGGTTCTCTTTCGCCGCGGCGATGACGCGCTCATAAAATTCGATGTACTGCGGGATGACCAGCTCCGTGCTGTAGCGCGCGACGGCCGAGGCGCGCGCCCGCCGCCCCATCTCGCGGCGCGAGGGCTCGTCGGAGAGCAGGCGCGCCGCGTCTTCGCTCATCTTCTCGACGTCGCCGGCTTCGGCGAGGCAGCCCGTCAGACCGTCGTCGACGACCTCGGGGATGCCGCCGACGCGCGAGGCGACGACCGGCACCTCGCAGGCGAGCGCTTCGAGCGCGGCGAGCCCGAACGACTCCTGCTCAGACGGCAGCAGCAGCACGTCGGAGACCGAGAGGTAGTCCTTGATGCGCGGCTGTTTGCCGACGAAGGAGCAGTAACCCTCCACGCCGAGGCAGCGCGCGCGGTGCTCCGCCCGGCCGCGCTCGCTCCCGTCGCCGACCATCACGAGGCGCGCGCCCACGCCCTTCGCGCGCACGCGCGCCAGAATCTCCACGCAGTCCACGGGCCGCTTGACGGGTCGGAAGTTCGAGACGTGGACGAGCAGCGGCTCGCCCGCGGGCGCGAGCTCGCGCCGCAGTTCTTCGCGCGGTCTGCGGCTGTAGTCGGTCGCGCAGATGAAGTTCGGTATGACGGCGATGTGCTCGAACTGGAACGTCTCGGCCGTCGCCTGCTTGAGGTAGTGCGAGACGGCCGTGACGCCGTCCGACTGCGCGATGCCGTAGCGCGTGATGGGGAGGTAGGAGCGGTCTGCGCCGACGAGCGTGATGTCCGTGCCGTGCAGCGTCGTCACGACGGGGAGCGTGCGGCGCGGCTTCAGGGACTCGCGCGCGAGGATGGCGCTGATCGAGTGCGGGATGGCGTAGTGGACGTGCAGCAGGTCGAGGTTCTCAGACTCGGCCACGTCCGCCATCTTCGTCGCCAGCGCCAGCGTGTAAGGCTGGTGCTCGAAGAGCGGGTACGACATCATCTCGACCTCGTGGAAGCGGACGCGCTCGCCGAGCTGCGTCAGCCGTGTCGGGAGCGCCGAGGAGATGAAATGCACCGTGTGGCCGCGCTCGGCCAGCTCCTTGCCCAGCTCCGAGCCGACGATGCCGCTGCCGCCGTAGGTCGGGTAAACCGTGATTCCGATGTTCATAAAAGAAAAGATGTCAGATGTTAGATGTTGGAGGCCGGTCAGGTCAAAGGCACCGACCGGCGTCTAACTTCTAACACCTGACACCCGAAAATACCGAGAGGCAGACGGCCCTCGCTACCGTCTGCCTCTCGTCCTCAACTTGTCTCACCTGCGAAGGGGTGACAAGCGAGAGCCAGACTATACGCCTACTTCTGATTTTTGACAAATTAATTTTTGCGTCGCGCGCGGTCATGTTGGCACCATCCGGGCGGGCCGGTGGACGGCGTCAGGACAGGCGTTATTTTTCGTGAGGCATCGCACGCAGTCCCGCGCCGCCGCGGCGGCGCACGGGACTGCGCCCCCCGCGGAAACGCGTTATAATGTGTCAGGACGAAATCAGACTTCAAGCTATGGCCGCCGCGCGGGGGACGACGAGCCCGGCGGGCAGTTATCAAGGGAGAGTTTATAAGATGCCAAAGATCGACAACATCGAAGAGACGCCGAACCCGAACGCCATCAAGTTCATCCTGAAGGAGCCGGTCACGGCCGGCACGACGCGCTCCTTCCACAGCGCCGAGGAGGCCGCGGGCGACCCCGTGGCCGGGCCGCTCTTCGCGGTCGGCGACGTCTCATCGGTCTTCTACATGGACAAGATGATTACGGTGGAGAAGGCTGACGAGGCCGACTGGGACGACCTCCTGCCGCGCCTCGCCGTCCCGATTCGCGCCGCCGAAGGCGTCGGCTCGAACGGCGGCGCGGCGCAGGCGTCGGCCGCGCAGGCCGGCGGCCTCGGCGGGCCGCTGGGCGCGCTGATGAGCGACGACCCGCGCCTCCCGCGCATCAACGAGATGCTGGACGAGAAGATACGTCCCTACCTCGCCTCGGACGGCGGCTGGCTGGACGTGCTCTCGCTCGAAGACAACAGGCTCACCATCCGCTACCAGGGCGCATGCGGCAGTTGCCCCAGCTCGCTGACCGGCACGCTGATGGGCATCGAGAGCCTCATCCGCCAGGAGATTGACCCCGAGATCGAGGTCGTCGCCGTCTAAACAAAGGCGGAAGGAGAAAGGCGAAGGGCGAAAGGTTAACG
>DASVSK010001101.1:0-1542 GCA_036388135.1 Pyrinomonadaceae bacterium
GAAGAGGCGCTCGGGCGCGGCGCGCGCCTGCGCGTGTGCGGGCGCGAGGTGCGCTCCTTCCGGCGCTTCTTCGCCGAGGACGAAGGCGGGGGCGGCGAGCCGTTCGCGCTCTGGGGGAGCGCGGGGCTGCTTGAGATAGCCGTCTTCCGCGACTCGGCCGCGCGCGTGCTCGGCGCTGCGCGGGGCAGCCGCGTCGAGGTCGAACCCCCGCCGGAAGCTTAAGCGCCGGGCCGAAGTCTCTCGCCCGCGCGAGCGGCGGCGGCTTGTCACCGCTCGCGGCACTTTGCTATTTTCGACAGACTAAAACTCTTAAGGACAGGGCTACATGGACAAAGCAGAGGGCAAGCCCGCGGCGAAGGCGGGGGCGGGGCTTGAAGGGGTGGTCGCGGCCGAATCGTCAATCGGCGACGTCGACGGCGTAAACGGCGTACTCATCTACCAGGGTCTCGACATCCACGACCTCGCCGAGCATTCGACCTTCGAGGAGACGGTCTTCCTGCTCTGGCACGGCCGCCTCCCGAAGCGCGCGGAGCTTGACGCGCTGCGCGCGGAGCTGGCCGCGAGCCAACACCTCCCCGGCGAAGTGCTGGAGCTGATGCGCCGTTTCCCGCGCGACGCCGAGCCGATGGACGCGCTGCGGACGGCCGTCTCGGCGCTCGCCTTCTACGACCCCGGCTCGCGCGACCTCTCGCGCGAGGGCGCGCTCCGCACCGCGACGCGCCTGACGGCGCAACTGCCCGTCGTCGTCGCCGCCTTCGAGCGCCTGCGCGGCGGCGGGGAGCCCGTCGAGCCGAAGCCCGGGCTCAACATCGCCTCGAACTTCCTCTACATGCTCAAGGGCGAGGAGCCGCCGGAGCGCGACGCGCGCATCTTCGACGTCTGCCTCGTCCTCCACGCCGACCACGAGCTGAACGCCTCGACCTTCACGAGCCGCGTCATCGCGGGCACGCTCGCCGACATGTACGGCGCGGTGACCGGGGCCATCGCGGCGCTCTCGGGGCCGCTCCACGGCGGCGCGAACACCAACGTGATGAAGATGCTGCTTGAGGTGGGGAGCCCCGACCGCGCCGAGGCGTGGCTGAGGGAGGCGCTGGCGGGCAGGAAGAAGATCATGGGCTTCGGCCACCGCGTCTACAAGACCGAAGACCCGCGCTCGGTGTGGCTGCGGAAGTTCTCGCGCGAGCTGGGCGAGGCCAGGGGCGAGACGCGCTGGATAGAGATTCTGGAGCGGCTGCGCGAGCTGATGTTCGCGGAGAAGCGGCTCTACCCGAACGTCGATTACTACTCGGGCTCGGCCTACTACCTGATGGGCATCCCGCTCGACCTCTTCACGCCCATCTTCGCCGTCAGCCGCGTCTCGGGCTGGACGGGGCACATCCTCGAACAGTACGCCAACAACCGCCTCATCCGCCCGCGCGCCGAGTACGTCGGCCCGCGCGGCGTCCCTTACGTGCCGATTGACGAGCGATAACGGGCACGCCTTAACAGTCTCCCCGCGGGGACGACAAGGGCACGGCTTGAAGACGTCAAGCCGTGCCCTTG
>DASVSK010001102.1:0-5149 GCA_036388135.1 Pyrinomonadaceae bacterium
ATGAAGCCGTAGCTCGAAGTGCCCGCGCCCATGTGGATCGACCACGGCGGCGAGACCACGGCCTCGTCGCCCGCCAGCACGAGGTGGCGCATCTTCTCGGGCTCACCCATGAAGTGCATCACGCGCTGCCCCTCCTTCAAGTCGAAGTAGAAGTAGACCTCGCTCCTGCGGTCGTGCAGGTGCGGCGGGCAGGTGTTCCAGACGCTGCCCGGCTTCAGCAGCGTGACCCCCAGCAGCAGTTGCGAAGACTTGCAGACGGCCGGCACGACGTACTGATAGACGGTGCGCTCGTTCGACGTCTCGCGCGCGCCCAGCTCCAGAGGCACGGCCTTCTCGACGGAGATGTGTACGACCTCGAAGCGCGCGTGCGCGGGCGTCGACGCCAGATAGAATTTCGCCGGGGCGTTCGCGTCGGCGCTCTCGAACGTCACCTCGCCGCTCCCCATCGGGACGTAGAGGCAGTCCTTCGGCTCCAGCTCGTAGCGCCCGCCGTCGACGGTCACGACGCCTCTCCCCGCGCCGACGTTGACCGCGCCCAGCTCGCGCCGCTCAAGGAACGGCTTGCCGCGGGCCGACGCGGGCTCCTGCTGCGTGGGGAGCGCGAGGGCTTCGCCCGCGGGCGCGACGCCGCCGATGACGAAGCGCTCGTAGTGCAGATAGTTGAGCCGGAGTTCGCCCGCGGCGAACAACTCCGGGATGTGGTAGCGGTCGCGCAGCTCGTCGTTCGTCGCCCCGTCGACGGAGCCGGGGTGCGTGGCGTAGTAGGTCTTGCGGTACATGAGTCCTCAATCTCCCCTGTGATGTGTGGCGGCGGGAGGCCGCGCGACGAATTAGAGTTTACGCCCCCGGCCGGGCGCAGGACGCCTTGGCGGAGTTCGACCCAGCGTCGACCATCTTCCGTCTCCGCCCGCTCCGCCCGCCGGGGAAGTTTCGGTAAGGCTCGGCGCGCGGCGCTCAGGCGGCCGGGCTCGCCGGAGACTCCCACGCGCCCGACTTCGCCGAGCGGAAGATGGCGTCGATGACCGCCATGTTCCTGACCGACTCCTCCAGCGGCACGGGCGGCTCCGTGTCTTCGAGCACGCACCGCGAGAAGAGGTCGCCCTGAATCGTGAACTGGTCGCACGGCTCGAACTCAAGCGTCTCGACTCCCCCGCCGTAAACGTCCGACCCGTCGTCGAGCAGCACGCGCGACGGCCGGTCGGGCGCGGAGTTGACCGGCACGACGACCTCTATCCGCCCGCGCGTCCCCACGATCTGCACGCGCTGGTGGGGCGCGACCCGCGTCGAGCACGTGAAGACCGAGTGCCCCGCCGGGAATTCGAGTATCGCCGAGGTCAGCACGTCCGTCCTCGTCTGCGGGTGCGTCTCGGCGAGCGCGACGGCGCGGACGGGCTCCGCGCCGAACGCGAGCCGCGAGAAGTAGACGAGGTAGCAGCCGATGTCGAGCAGCGCGCCGCCCGCGTACTCGGCGACGTTGCGGATGTTGTCCGGGTCGGCGTTGTTGTAGCTGAAGTAGCCCGCGACCGAGCGCACCGCGCCGACGCGCCCCGACGCGATGAGGTCGAGCGCGCCGACCCACTGCGGGTGCGTGCGCACCATGAAAGCCTCGCCGATTTTGACGCCCGTGCGGTCGCGCGCCGCCAGCAGCGCGCGCGCCTCTTCGGCCGAGACGCCGAGCGGCTTCTCGCAGAGGACGTGCTTGCCGGCCTCCGCCGCCCTGACCGACCACGCGACGTGCAGGTGGTTCGGCAGCGGGTTGTAGACGGCGTCGACCTCCGGGTCGGCCAGCAGCTCCTCGTAAGAGCCGTAGGCTTTCGCCACGCCCAGCTCGCGCGCCGCGCGCGCGGCCTTCCCCGCGTCGCGCGACGCGACGGCCGTCACCTCCGACCAGCGCCCGCCCTGCATCGCCGGGATGACCCTCTTCAACGCGATGCCGGCGACGCCCAGCACTCCCCAACGAACCTTCTTCGTCATCTCTCCCCCGTGCTTTTCCGAACCCTCCCGCGCGCCCGTCGGCGACGCCCCGCCCCGGCGCGGACGCCCGCCTGAACTGTCTGAATCACTTGCCGAGGAAATCTTCGCGGACGGGCGTGAAGATGTCGATGAGCTCGACCTCCTCGTCCATCATCGTCGCCCCGTGCCGGCAGTCGGGCGGGAAGTGTAGGACGTCCCCCGGCACCGCGACGCGCTCCTCCCCCTCGACGAAGAACCGCACTCGCCCTTTGACCACGATGGACACCTGCTCGTGCGGGTGCGAGTGCTCTGGCGTCACCAGCAGCGGCGCGAAGCGGAAGCGGCAGACCATCAAATTATTCCCGACCACCATCTGCCGCTCGATGCCTTCCGACGGCCGCTCCACCTCCAACGCCGACCAGCTCACGTGCCGCGCCCCGCCGATGGCGGCCGCCAGCGCCGCGAGCCCCCCTTCGTCCTGCTCACTCGTAGACATTCCGTCCTCCCTTTCCGGCCCCGGTCTTGAGAAGTTTATTTGAATAGCCGCCGACGCCGCAGTCTATCAAACATGCGGGGCGAATATTTACCGGAAAGAAACTTCTTCAAAGTGGCGGGGGCGGTGGTAGAATGCGCGCCCAACATGGCGGGAGGCGGACGCCGCGCCTTCCCGCCGCGTCCGCCTCCTGCGCCTCTTCGGCCGCGCCCCTGTGCGACCCTACGGCGCGAGCAGCCCTCTCAAACGAAGCGCCCTCTGCCCGAAGGATGAATATGAAGAAGGAAATCTGCGCCCTCGCCCTCTCGGCCCTCTTAGTCTTTGCGGCCCCGCCGCCCGCGCCGGCACGCGCGGCGGACGGCCCGGCAACAGACCCGCTGGCCGCCGTCCTGAAGCGGGAAGGCTACACCGTCTCTTTGGACCTGAGGGTGAGGAAGAAGAAGCGCGACTCGCTGCAACACTTCCTCGAACTGCTCGACGGCGAAGCGCCGCCCAACGCCTACGCCACCGGGTTCGTCGTCGGCGAGGGGCTGGTGATGACGGCCTACCACGCCGTCTCGGGGAGCCTGGACGCCGCGCACAGAAGGCAGCTCGGCTTCTCGCCGGACGAGGGGCTGGAGGTCGACGCGTACGTCAACGGCTGCGAGGCCACGGTGCTCAAGTTCGACCGCGAGGCCGACCTGGCGCTCCTGGGCGTCTGCCGCACGAAGAGGCTGGCGGCGACCCCCGACTTCGAGACCGCCCCCGTCGCGGAAGACGAGCTGCTCGTCATCGCGCGGCCCAACGGCATCAAGGCCGTGAGGCGCGGCGTCTTTTCCGGGACGTACACCTACCGGGGCCGGCAGTATTGGGCCGCGAGGATGGAGGGGCGCGACGGCTTCTCGGGCAGCCCCGTCTACAACGGCAGGGGTCAAATCGTCGGCGTCTTCACCGGCTACGACTCGGCGCAGAAGGTCGCGCTCATCAGCCCCGGCGCGAGCGTGCAGAAGCTCCTCACGGAATACGCCTCCGCCCCCAAGCCCTGAAGCGTTTAACGAGCCAGACGCCCCGCGGCGCGGAAGCCCTCCGCGCCGCGGGGCCCGCCCGCGAGAAGCCCGCCCGGCCTCCGCGGTCGGCGCGGACGCGCGCCGTCACCAGAGCTGCGGCAGGGCGCGCGCGACGACGCGCGTGTTGTAGCGTTCGAGGTAGTCGAAGCGGGCCGCGCCCGGCGGGTGCGCCTTAGGCGTCGCGGGCGGGTAGGCTTTCATGCCGTGGAACGGCAGCGGCGCGAGCCGGTCGGGGCTCGACGAGTGGATGTTCATCTCCTTGCTGAAGCCGTCGGCGTAGAGCAGGAAGGTGTGCGTCCAACCCGCGGGCAGCGCGGGCAGCGCCGAGGCGTCGAACGACAGCCCTATCTCGTCGCCCGCGCGCGAGACGACGAAGACGTCGTCCGTGCTCTCCAGAAGCTCGCGCACGTCGCCCTCGCGCGTGTAGCGGCCGGGGAACGCCTTCCACGGCGAGTCGGGCGAGACGCGCGCGTAGTCGTACGAGTAAGGCTCGCGCCCGTCCGGCGTCACCTCGGCGGAGAAGCCGCGCCAGCGCAGCTCGGCGCTCGCGGGGTCTAGGCGCGTCAGGCGCATGGGCGCGTCGCCGCCGCCGCGCGTGTCCACCAGAATCCTGTCCCAGTAGACGCGCATGTTCGTCACTATCCTCACCTCGCGGCTCGCGGAGAGGAACTTGCCCGTCAGGTCGACGACCAGCGTCTGCGGACGCCCCACGGGGATGCCCATGTTCTCGACGACCGTCCGCCACTCCCCTTCTTTGTCCCTGACTTGCAAGGCGGGCGGCTCCATCCGCAGGTCGCTGTGCGAGGCCGCCACGTTGTCGCTCGAAAAGGCGTAGTCCGTCCAACCTGTCAGCAGGAGGAGCGTGCGCGTGGCGGGAGCGGCCGCGCCCGAAGCGGACGACTGAGACGCGACCCTGTGTCCGTCGGCCTTCCCTTCCGCCTTCGTCCTTCCGCCTTCCGCCTTCCCCTCATCTTTCCCCAGGTCGAGCGTCAGCGTGTGGCGCTCGGCGTAGCCGCGGACGGGGCCGACACGGAAGTCGTCCGGGTACTGGCGGTCGAGCGCGCGGACGCGCGCCAGCACGTCGTGCCCGTGGCCGTCGGTCGCGGCGGCGGGCGGGCGCGCGTCCCGCGACGCGTAGAGCTTGAAGGCGGGCGGCGCGTCGCGCAGCCCCTCGTCCGGGTAGACCTCGAAGCCCGCGGGGTGGGCGACCGCGACGAGCTGGAGGCGGTCGACGAAGAGCGCCTCCTCAAGCTCGTTCGTCACGCGCAGCTCGTAGCGCCCGCCCTTCGGCCTCAACTGGTCGCCGCGTATGCGCACGTACTCGTCGGGGTCGGGCGTGTTGTAGACGCCGGGCGCGACCTGGCCGCCCATCTCGCCGCCGCCCATGAAGTCCGTGACGAACTCGAAGCGCTCGCCGTTCCACGCGTAGAGGTAGGGGCAGGAGGAGGGCTTGCGGTCTAGCTCCGTGACCTTGAGCGCGCCCGGCTCGACGCGCGCGCTCGCCTTCGGGCCGACGCCCGACTGCGTCTCGGCCTGCACCACGCCCGAAGGCCAGAGGATGCGAACGGCGTCGGCCGCCTCGCGCTGCCCGAGGCCGAAGACGACGTCGGCGGGCGCGGGCGCTGGAGCAGCCGAGTAGGTCTCAAGCTTCTGCTGA
>DASVSK010001103.1:0-4237 GCA_036388135.1 Pyrinomonadaceae bacterium
CCGGCGTCGGCGGCGCGGCGGTCTCCGGCCCGGGCGTCGCGGCCTCGGCCTGCGGTTCGTCCTGGGCGGTGGGCGCGGCCGGCTGTGACTCCTGCGCGCCGGCCCCGCGCGCGGCGATGCGGAAGCGGTAGCGCTTCTCGCCGCCGGGGCCGTCGGCCAACACGAAGCTGCCGGCCGGGGCTTCGGACGCGAAGCGCGCGAGCGTTTCGGCCACGCGGCGCGGGGCGTCGCCGCCCGCGTCCTCGTCCGTCAGCAGCAGGGCGGCGCACATCTCGCCGGGCGTCACGTCGCGCCCGTCGAGCGAGAGCACGAAGAGGCTCTTCAGGATGAGCCGCGCCTGGTAGCGCTGCATGACGGGGAGCTGGCCGATGCAGCGCTCGGTCAGGATGTCGTAGGTCACGAAGGCTTCGGCCAGCTCGGGCGCGTGGCGCAAATCCTCCTCGGTCGCGTCCAGGACCTCGTCGAGCAGCACGAGGGCGAGCGCCGGGCGCGAGGTGGCGCGCGCCGCCGCCGAGGCGGCGAACGGCAGGAAGGCGAACCTCGGCAGGAAGAGCCTGACGCCCGACGCGACCTCCGCGACCAGCGGGTGGACGGGGTAGACTGACGAGAAGCGCGCCTGGCTCCAGTTGAACTCGTGGACGGTCGCGCGCAGCGCCTGGTAGATTTCGCGCAGCGTGTCGCCGACCTGCGGCTTCTTGCGCAGCACGAACTGATCGGCCACGCGGTAGAGGTTTTCGGGGTCGAGGTAGTCTATGCGGTAGGTGCCTGCCACGGCGACGTTCGCGCCGTCGGCGTCGGCGATGTCGTCGTCGAGCGCCAGCGCGAGGAAGACGTTCAGGTCGCGCGCGGCCGCGGCCAGCGAGCCGAGGTAAGGGCCGTCGTCGCGCACCACGCGCGCCGGGCGGTTGAAGGCCGTGTCGATGACGACGACCAGCGTCTCCTCGCCCGCGCGCGACGCCGCGACGGCCAGCACCTCGGCCGGGTCGCGCCCGCCCCACTGCACCTCGCTCCCGCCGAAGAAGGCCGCGAAACTCGCCGCCAGCTCGTCGCCCAGGGTCGGGCGCGTGCCCCGCTCGACGCGCGTGACGAGGTAGCGCCGCCCCGCCAAACGCTGCGCGCTCGAAAGGACGTGCGAATCCTCGACGCCCTGCCGCAGCCGCTCGGCCCCGGCCAGCGCGCCGAAGACGGCCAGCGTGTGGCTCTTGCCGACGCCCCGCGCCCCGGCCAGAGCGCGCGCCGCGCCCGCGCCCGGCGGCAGCTCCGCCAGCGCGTCGAGCCAGCGCGCCAGGAGGTCGGATGTGACGTCCGTGAAGCGGTAGGCGGCGAGCGCCTGCGCGGGGTCTTCGGCGGCGTAGTTGCCGACCTGGTCGAACGACTGCGGCTCGACCAGGTCCTTGATCTTGTCCTGTATCCGTTTCATGCGCACCCGGCGGGAAAGAAACTTGCGGCCGGCCCCTTAGCGGCGGAGGAAGGAAGGGCATCTCGAATCTAGCACGCGGCGCGCCGCCCTTGCAACGGTTAAGTTTTTACTCCCGCGCGACGGCCGCGGCTGCTATAATCCCGCCCGTCACCTCCGCACAAGGCAGGCCGGCGACCCCTCGCGGGCGGACGCCGACACAACCAACGGCGCGCCCCGCTGCATCAAAGATTCGCGCCTTCCCGGGTCACCTTTCGCCAACCGTCCGGCTCACCCCGACGGCGTTCCCCCGCGGGGGAGCGGGCGGCCGAAGGGTCTTCCGCGCGAGGGCTTGATGTCGAAGAGGTTTCACTTCCTTCCGGCCACAGGCGTTGAAAAGTTTTTTTGGAGGCATACGTGATGCACTACAGATTCTCCCGCTCGCTCGCCGCGCTCGGGCTCATCTTCAGCCTCTGGGCTGGCTCGCTTACGGCCGTGGCCGCCCCGCGGCGTCGGCAGGAGGCGCAGAAGCCGACGGCGGCCAGGCAGGAGTCGGGCGACAAGGATAAGAAGAAGGACGGTAAGGCCGGCGACAAGGACGGCCAGCAGGTCGCCTCGACGTCGTCGAGCGCCGGCAGGCCGCTCTCCGAGAAGGAAGACCCGCGGCTGATCGGGAAGCGCAAGATCAACGGCGGCTTCATCAACAGCATCAGCGGCGGGCTCGACAAGGAGGTGGCCCTGGGTCGCCAGCTCGCGGCCGAGGTCGACCGGCAGGCCAAGTTCGTCGACGACCCCGTCATCACCGAATACATCAACCGCGTGGGCCAGAACGTCGTGCTCCACTCCGACGCGCGCCTGCCCTTCACCATCAAGGTCATCGACTCCGACGAGGTCAACGCCTTCGCGCTGCCCGGCGGCTTCTTCTACGTCAACAAGGGGCTGATACTCGCCGCCGACAACGAGGCCGAGGTGGCCGGCGTGATGGCGCACGAGATCGCGCACGTCACCGCCCGCCACGCGATGGAGAACCAGGCCAAGGGCATGCTGGCCGAGATCGGCCTCATGGCCGGCTCGATCTTCCTCGGCGGCCTCGGCGGCATGCTCATCAACCAGGGCGCGCAGTTCGGCGCGCTCCTCGGCTTCATGAAGTTCAGCCGCAACGCCGAGTCCGAGGCCGACATCCTCGGCGTCCAGTACCTCTGGGCCGCCGGTTACGACCCGAACGCGATGTCGACGATGTTCGAGAAGCTGGCGGCGAAGAACAAGAAGAAGCCCGGCACCTTCTCCAAGCTCTTCGAGTCGCACCCGCAGTCGCTCGACCGCCTGGAGGCCACGCGCCAGCTCGTCTCGCGCTTCCCCGACAAGGAGGAGTACGTCCTCTCGACCTCGGAATTCCAGCGCGTCAAGGGTCGCCTGCTCCGGCTCTCGAACGCGCGCGCTTCTTCGGCCGGCGACATCGGCCCCGGCAACGACGGGGCCCCCGGACGCCCGACCCTCAAGCGCCGCTCGCCCACCGCGGACGACAACGGCACGCCGTCCGAGACGACCGCGCCCGAGAAGAAGGACGATAAGCCGCAGCTCAAGCGCCGCGACACAGACCAGCAGCAGACCCCGCCCGAGTAAGACCGAAAGCCGCGGGCGGCTCGCGTCAACGACCGGCGAAGGCTCCCAGGTCTCACGAGACCCGGGAGCCTTCAGTTTGAGGCACCGAGTTGAATTCGGCGAAAAAAGCGGTGCTGGTCGTGGCCGGGAGCCTCTGCCTGGCGCTCGCGGTTCTCGGCGTCTTCCTCCCGCTGCTACCGACCACGCCCTTCCTGCTGCTCGCGTCCGCCTGCTACGTCCGCAGCTCGGAACGCCTCCACCGCTGGCTGATGGGAAACCGCCTGCTCGGCGGCTACATCACGAACTTCCGGGAACGCCGCGGCATCCCACTCCGCGCAAGGGTCACGACCGTCGTCCTCCTCTGGCTGCCGCTCCTCTACTCTGTCTACAGGCTCGACCTCCTCTGGCTCGAAGTGCTGCTCCTGCTGATGGGCGTGACCTGGAGCGTCCTCATCCTGAGGATGAGGACGTGAGGGGACGGCGGAGGCATTATGGTCTTCAGAAGAGAAGACTTACGAATTTGCGTAGAGGGCGGGCACGATAGGCCGTTCACGCCCGCCGACCTCACGGCCAACACCTAAAGCCCGCCACCCCCACACGGCGGGACTTTTTATTTTGCCTGAAAAATCTTGCCTTTGACCCCGCGGCCGTATAATTATTACTGTTCTGACAGCACACTCACACGGCGACCGCTTAAACTGAGGCGGATGTCAGTCAGGATAATGGACGGCCGATGTTGTACAGACCTCACGTTCTTTCGAGCCGATTCACCTCTCGGCTGTGCGGGTGGCCGCTTCACCCGTGCGTGTTCGCGGGTGCCGTCTTGCTAATTATCGCCAGACGCCCTGACGCCATTTTCAACGCGCAGTTTTGGGCGGAAGACGGGGCGGTCTGGTATGCCGACGCTTATAACGTTGGCGCGTTCAAGTCTTTGTTCTTTCCGGCAGCAGGGTACTTTCAGACCGCATCAAGGCTGACCGCATCTCTGACCCAACTGTTACCCCTCTCGCGCGCCCCGCTGGCGTTTGCCCTGGTAGCAGTCGCCGTTCAGGCGCTCCCGGCCAACCTGCTGATTTCGTCGCGCTTCTCAAGATTAATCCCGCGCCTTTCCGTCAGAGCGTTGCTGGCGTTCGCCTATTTGGCGTTGCCGAACTCTGCCGAAATCCACGCCAACCTGACAAACACACAGTGGAGGCTGGCCGTAATTACGCTCTTGGTGGTATTGGCGGAGCCGAGCGG
>DASVSK010001104.1:0-2747 GCA_036388135.1 Pyrinomonadaceae bacterium
CCTGCCTGACCCAGAAGGCACCGCCGCCCGACGACGCCAGCGCCCAGGGCCCGCGCGTGACCTGATTCACCAAGCGGCCGTCCAACGTGTAGCGGTAGAGATGGTAGAACCCGTCGCGCTCCGAGGCCCAAAGGAAGTGTCGCCCGTCGGCGAGGAAGTGCAGGTCGTCGTGGATGTTGACCCAGCCCGGGTCCGTCTCGGTCAGGATTCTTGTGGCCGCGCCCGACTCGCGTGACGCGAAGTAGAGCCCCGACTCGTGCTGGTCGCGCGTCAGCGTCTGGACGCTCAGGCGACGCCCGTCCGGCAGCCACTTCACGCGCAGGACGTACTCCGCGGGGCGGTCGTCGATGCTCACCCAGGTCGTCTTGGCCTGTCCGACTTCGGCGACGCCGACGCGGACGCGCGGGTTGGGCGTCCCGGCCTTCGGGTATCGCTGCGTGATGAGTCGCGGCGCGCTGTCGGGGCGGAAGTCTACGAAGGCGCTTACGCCGACGGCCGACTCGTCGGTCTGCAGGTAGGCCAGCGCGCGCGAATCCGGCGACCACCAGTAGCCGATGTCGCGCCTCCCGAATATCTCCTCCCAGTAGACCCAGGAGAGGCTGCCGTTCAAAGTCGTCTCCGAGCCGTCTCGCGTCACGCGCGACTCGGACTGCGTGTCGAGTTCCAACACGTAGAGGTCGTTGGCGCGGACGAACGCGAGCCGACGCCCGTCGGGCGAGAAGCCGGGCGAACGCTCTTCCGCCGCGGTCTTCGTGAGGCGCGTGAAGCGCGACGTCGCGAGGTCGAGCAGGAAGAGGTCGCCCTTGAAGACGTAGAGCGCGCGCCGCCCTGCCGGGTCGAGCGCTTCCGGCCAGTCGATGGAGCGCGTGACGCCCGAGTCCGGAAGCAGCGCGCCCAGGCTCGCGACCGCGGCGGCCGTGTCGAGCGCAGGCCGCCGCGCGCCCGTCGACGGGTCGACGAACTCGAAGGAGCGCTCCTCCGGCGGCCGCCTCACGTCAAGCATCAGCAGCCTGCCGTCCGACAGCCAGGCGTGCGTCGGGAGGCTTGCGACGCGGCGGCCTTCGTCGCCCAGGACCCACTCCGCGGTGAGGCCGTTCGCGGCCGGGGTCTGGGGCCGGGCGGACGCCGCCCCGAACACCGAGACGGCGAGGACGGCGGCGAGGCAGAAGGCGCGTGCGAGCATCGCTGAGACTCCTTATGAATTCAGTGGGACGACGTAGGGCGCGGGAAGAATATTAGCGTAAGGGCGGGGTGTCAACGGCGGGAAGGGAGGCGCGGCGGGTTCGTCCCCGGGCGCGTAATCACCTTGCTGTTGCCGGCGGTTTCAATGTCCACCGGCTACGAACGAGCGCCCGCGGGGGCGACGAGTCGAAAAAAAGTGGGGAGCCCGGCGGCGGGCTCCCCACAGCGGTGTGACGCGTTAGACCTTTCGGCCTAGAAGTTCAGCTTGGCGCGCAACTGAACCGTGCGGCCGGGGTAGTTCCCGAGGCTGTACTGGTTGAAGAACGGGCTCGACACAGTCGGGAAGGCCGTGTCGGTCGGGCTCAGCCCCGGCGCGGTCGCCGTGCCGAGTGCGTTGCCGAAGTTCCCGATGGCGAAGATGCGCTGGTTGAAGAGGTTGTTGATCTCGGCGCCGATCTCGACATTGTACATCGAGTCGTCGCCGAACGGGAAGCGCTTCGTGATCGCCGCGTCGGTGCGCGAGATCATGTTGCTGCGGAGCGTGTTGCGGCCGGCGTTGGCGCGCGCGCCGAGGCCCGCCTGGATGTACTGCGCGTTCGGGTTGATCGCGAAGTAGGCCACCGCCGTGCCCGCGCCCGGCCGGCAGGTGTTGATGTTGGTCGTCACCGCGCCGGTGGAGGTCAGGAACTGGCCGGCGCTGTTGACGGCGCAGACCGGGCTGCCCGTGCCGGGGACGCCGTTCGGGTTAAGGATGGTGCGGTCGCCGGCGGGGTCCTGGTTGAGGTTGGAGTCGATGCCCGACTGCGGAGTGAAGGGCTGTCCCGACTGCGCCTGGTAGATGCCGCTCAGGTTCCAGTTCCCGAGCAGTGCCTTGGCGAACGCGTTATCGCTGAAGCGCGGCAGGTCGTAGGTGAAGCCCACGACGAAGCGGTGCGGGATGTCGTTGTCGGAGAGGGCGCGCTGGTCCCTGATGTTGAGGTTGTTCTGCGGGCGGCGCGGGTTGGCGACGCTGGAGAAGACCTCGTTGTCCGAGTCCGAGATGGTCTTGCTGAAGGTGTAGGAGGCGGTGAAGGACAACCCGTCGCTCAGGCGGCGGGTGACGTTGGCGGCCAGGCCGTCGTACTGCGAGTTGCCGATGGGGTCGTACGCGGTCAGGATGCCGAAGGCCGGGTTGTCCAGCCGCCGCGCCGCCAGGAACGTGCTGACGGGGGTCAGGCCGGCGAGCTGCGCCGCGGTCGGCTGCGAGAAGAAGGTCGGGACGAAGTTGGTCTCGGTGACCGGCGGGATGCCGGGGTTGAGCCACATCTGGATCGGCAGGTGGCGCGAGCGCGTGCCGAGGTAGCGCAGCTCTAGCGCCATCGTCCGCGACAGCTCGCGCTGGTACGAGAGCGCCCAGGAGTAGGTCTCCGGCTGGCGGAAGTCGGAGGTGTAGGAGGAGCTGGCCGCGCGCGCGGCGGCCGGGGTGCTCGGCGGGTTACCGATTGACGGCAGGCCGCCCCGCTGGAGGAAGCCCGGGGCCGTGTTGAAGCCGGTCAGGTTTAGCGGGCGAAGCTCCTGCTGGAACT
>DASVSK010001105.1:0-2933 GCA_036388135.1 Pyrinomonadaceae bacterium
CGACTCGGCCTCGTCCTTCCGCCCCTCCTTCATCAGCGCGCCGATCTCGCGGCTCGACGCGTTGCGCCGCGCGTTCAGCGAGTCGGACTCGGCGATGGCGCGGCGGCGCTCGGCGTCGAGCGCGGCGAAGTCTTCGAGCGCCGCGGCGGGGAACCCGCGCGCTTCGAGCGCCGCGCGGACGCGCTCAAGGTTGGCGCGGACGTAGTTCAAATCGAGCATTTGCTGTCACCCTTCGGCCTGTGGTATCAGTTTGTCACTTTCAGCAGAGTCGACTAAAAACTTCAAGCTAACATATGCCTCAGAAAATTCGCAAAGCGGTCTTCCCGGCGGCCGGGCTCGGCACGCGCTTCCTGCCGGCGACGAAGGCTTCGCCGAAGGAGATGCTGCCGCTCGTCGACAAGCCGCTCATCCAGTACGTCGTCGAGGAGGCCGTCCAGTCGGGCGTCGAGTCGATCATCGTCGTCACGGGGCGCGGCAAGTCGGCCATCGAAGACCACTTCGACATCTCGTTCGAGCTGGAGAACCTTCTGCGCGAGCGCGGCAAGGACGAGCTGTTCGAGGCGGCGCGCTCGGTCTCGGAGCTGGCGCGCATCTCCTACGTCCGGCAGAAGCAGGCGCTCGGCCTCGGCCACGCCATCCTCCAGGCCAAAGACTTCGTCGGGGGCGAGCCCTTCGCCGTCATGCTCGCCGACGACATCGTCGACGCGGAGGTGCCCGCGCTCAAGCAGATGCTCGCCGTCTACGAGGAGACGGGCGCGCCCGTCCTCGGCACGATGCGCGTCGAGGGCGAGGCCATCTCGCGCTTCGGCGTGCTCGACGCCGAGGAGGTGCGCCCCGGCGTCTTCCGCGTCCGCGACATGGTCGAGAAGCCGCGCTTCGAGGACGCGCCCTCCGACCTCGCCATCATCGGCCGCTACATCCTGACCCCCGACATCTTCGAGGAGATCGAGCGCACCCGGCCCGGCGCGGGCGGCGAGATACAGATCACAGACGCCATGCGCGCGCTCCTCAAGCGGCGCGAGTTCTACGCCGTCCGCTTCGAGGGGACGCGCCACGACGCCGGCGACAAGCTCGGCTTCCTCGTCGCCACCGTCGAGTTCGCCCTCAAGCGCCCCGACCTCGGGCCCCAGTTCCGAGAGTACCTGCGCTCTCTGAATCTGGACGAGTAGATAATTCGAGAGGGAGAAGAGTTTTGAGTTCAGAAGCAAAAATATTCTCAGCGCGCGCCGCCGTCGTCACGGGCGCGACGCGCGGCATCGGCCGCGCCATCGCGCTTGAGTTGGCGCGGCGCGGCGCGGACGTCGCCTTCAACTACGCGCAGAGCGCCGAGGCCGCCGAAGGCTTGAAGGCCGAGATCGAGGCGCTCGGCGTGCGCGCGCTCGCCGCGCAGTGCGACGTGGCGAACACGGAGGCCGCCGCCGAGATGGTCAAGCGCGTGAAGGCCGAACTCGGGCGCATCGACTTTCTCGTCAACAACGCCGGCATCACGCGCGACAACCTGATCCTGCGCATGAAGGAGGACGACTGGGATGCCGTCCTCGACACGAACCTCAAGGGAGCCTGGAACTTCTCTCGCGCCGCGCTCCGCCACATGCTCAAGAACGAGGGCGGAGGCTCCGTCCTCAACATCTCCTCGATCAGCGGCGTGGTCGGCGTCGGCGGCCAGTCGAACTACTCCGCCTCGAAGGCCGGCATGATCGGCCTGACGAAGGCGCTCGCCCGCGAGGTCGCCAGCCGCAACGTCTCGGTCAACGCGCTCGCACTCGGGCTCGTCGCCACCGACATGTCGCAGGCGCTCGACGAGGCGTACAGACAGAAGCTCACCGAGCAGATACCGCTGGGACGCCTCGCGGAGCCCGACGAGGTCGCACGCATCGCCTGCTTCCTCCTCTCCGAAGACGCGCGCTACATCACCGGCCAGGTCATCCAGGCCGACGGCGGGATGGCGATGTAAGGGAAGTTTAGATTTTCGATTTGAAGGCCGCCCGCGCGGGACGACTCACTTACCGAAAGCCGGTAAATCGAAAATCAAAAATCGGAGATAAAAAGAAGGCGCCCCGTCGGTCTAGGGTAAACCGACGGGGCGTTTTTTTCGGGCAGGCTCGGAGATTCGGGGTGGCGTTGGCTATTTGCTGGAGATCGTCACATACGGGCGATCCGGCTGTTTTGGCGGTCGTGTTGGATGGGCGAAATATATTGCTCGGAACCGTGCAACCTTACCAGAGCTGAATTAAACGCTCTTGCCCGTAAGATTGAATGAACCAACACCGGCCACTCATTTCAAGCATCGTCGAAGCAGCGCTCAATTAATTATGTAAACTGCTTCGTGACTTGTGCGAAATTATACCTACTTTTCGTCACGTGTCAAGAAGAAAATGCAACGTTCTTAACAAATTTGTGACAAAGGCGAGAGGATATCGTAAACCTTTGACCTGCAAAGGTTAAAGTAACTTGTGAAAGTCGGCCGACTAAGCTTTGTAAATCTTTTCGGTTGTCGGCGGGGAAGAAATTTTCGATCCGCCGACATTTTCCGTCGGTAATTGTGTCGGCCGCGCGTAGAGGTCGGGCTCGCCCCGGGGTCTGGTCTTCCAGCGTTTGTGTATCCAGAGCCACTGGTCGGGGAACATGCGGACGTGGCGTTCGATGGCGGCCGTGAAGTTGGCCGTGTTGACCTCGACGTCGCGCCCGTCGTCGCCGGTGCGGACGAGCTCGATGACGGGCCCGCCGCGGAAGACGAACTTCTTTCGACGCTCGTCCCAGGGCGCACAGACCGGGATGACCGTGGCGTCCGTGCGCAGCGCGAGCGTGGCGACGCCGGCCGTCGTGCAGGCGAGGCGGCCGAAGAAGGGGACGAAGACGCCCTCGCGCTCCTGCGTGTTGAGGTCGGCGAGGACGCCGAGCGTGCCGCCCTGCTTGAGGAGCTTGAGCGCGGA
>DASVSK010001106.1:0-5577 GCA_036388135.1 Pyrinomonadaceae bacterium
GTGCGCCGGGCGCGTCGGCGCAGGAGACGGACGAGTTCGGCGACACGGCGGCCGACCCCGTCAGGCTCTTCACCCGCGGGCAGGAGGCGCACGCGAAGAAGGAGTTCGAGCGCGCGCTCGAACTCTACGATGAGGCTTTGCAGCTCCGCCCGGACTTCCCCGAGGCGGAGTTTCAGAAGGCCGGCGCGCTCGTCGCGCTGAAGCGTGCGCCCGAGGCGGAGAAGTCTTACAGGCGCGCGATGGAGCTGCGCCCGACCTGGCCGCTCCCGCCCGCCTCGCTCGGCCTGCTGCTCGTGCGCACGCAGGGCCGAGAGCGCGATGCGGAGCCGCTGCTGCGGCGCGCGCTCGAACTCGACGCGAAGAACCTGACGGCGGCCGTCGCGCTGGCCGAGTTGCGCGCGCGCGCGGGCGACGCGGCCGAGAGCGTCACGCTCTGGCGTCGCGCCGCGGGGCTGAAGCCGGACGACGCCTCGCTGTGGGTCTCGCTGGCGCGCGCGGAGGCGGGCGCGAAGGACACGGCCGCGGCGCTGAAGAGTTTCGGGCGCGCGATAGAGGTCGAGCCCGGCAACGTCGCGGCGCGGCTCGGGCGCGCCGACCTGCTCATCGCCTCGGGCGAGAAGGAGCGTGCGCTCGAAGACGTCCGCGCGCTCGAAGCGCTGTCGAAGTCGGACTGGAAGCTCGCCGTCGCGGTCGCCAACCGTTACGGGCTGGCCGGTCACAAAGAGGAGGCGCGCCGCGTCTACGAGTCGCTCCCCGCGGAAGCCAGGGCTTCGGAAGAGGGCCGGAGCCTCCACGCGGCGCTCACCGACGCGCGCTGCGAGGACACGCCGGAGTCGCGCGCCTCGCTCGAACGTCTCGTCGCGTCCGACCCGAAGAACGTGGCCGCCCTCGCCTGCCTCGGCCGGCTCACGCGCACGGCCGACCCCGAGCGCTCGCTCGACTTCTACAAACGCGCGGCCGAGGCCGAGCCGCGCGACGTCGACAACGCCGTCGGCTACGCCGCGGCTCTCGTGCAGTTGCGCCGCTTCCCAGAGGCCGCCGCAATCCTCCGGCGTGTCGTCGAGGTCGCGCCCGACAAGTACGAGGCTCGCGCGAACTTCGCTGCCGCCCTGTACGGGATGAAGCTTTACAACGAGGCCGTTGTGGAATACAAATGGATCAACCGGGCGCGCCCCGAGCTGTCCGTCGTCCACTTTTTCATCGCCACCGCGCACGACCACATCGGCGAGTACGAGGCGGCGCTCGAAGCGTACGAGACGTTTCTCTCGCGCGCCGACGCGCGGGTCAACCAGTTGGAAATCGAGAAGGTCAACCTGCGGCTACCCTCCCTGCGCAACCAGGTCAAGCGCGGCGAGGGGCTCAAGAAAGACAAGAGGGCGCAGTGATGAACACCAACCGCGGCGCGAGACAGACCGCCCCGCCGCCCGCGTCCGCGGGTCGCCGGGCGTCCGGACTACTAATTCTACTGACGCTGTTCGCCGTCGCGTGCGGCGAGGCGCTCGCGCAGGAGGCGACCGTGCCCCAGCAGCAGCAGCGCGACGACGGCCCGCCGCCCCTGCGCTACATGCCGGGGGAGTTGCGCGGCCGCCTCGAAGCCGAGAACGACCCGAAGGCACGTGCGCGCTTGGGCATGCTCATCGCCGAGGAGTGCCTGGAGCGCGCGGCGCAGTTCGCCGACCAGGATCAGTTCGTGGCGGCGACGGGACAGGTCGGCGTCTACGAGGCCGTCGTCGCAGACACCATCGGCTTCCTGCACAAGCCGGGGCGCGCCAACAACAAGCTCCGCGACATCTTCAAGCGGGTCGAGATCACCCTGCGCACGCACGTCACGCGCCTCGAATCCATCCGACGCGGGCTCCCGTCGCAGCACGGCGTCTACCTGCTTAACGCCATCGACTTCGTGCGCGACCACCGGGACAAGGCGCTCGGGGCCTTTTACGATGACCACGTCATCCGCGAGCCGCACCGGCACTCCCAGGCGAACGCCGCCGGCGAGCGCGCGACGAGCAACGCCCCGGCGCGCGCCGACGACGAGAAGAAGCCCGACCAGCGCCGTTAACCCGAACCCGCAGCAGTCATGAACAGCCCCAACACTTCGACGCGCGACCGCGCGGGACTCGGGCGCGCCGCGCCCCTGCTCTTCGCCCTCTGCCTCTGCCTTTCGCTCCCGGCCGCCGCCGCGGCGCAGCGAACCCGCGAACACCTGACGCCCGAAGAGATCGAGCTGGTGCGCGAAAACCAGGTGCTCGACGCGCGCACCGGCGTCTTCGTCAGGGCCGCCGAGCGCCGCCTGCTCGCCGTCACGAACCCGCAGGAGGCGGCGAGGAATGCGGCGAAGGAGAAGGAGAAGTGGGGCGAGCTGAAGGGCACGCGCGCGCAGCTCTTCTACGACATCTCGAAGATTCTTGACGAGGCGGTCGTCAACGTCGACGACGTCGCCGCGCACGACCCCGAGAGCCCTCTGCTGCGCAAGTCGCTCTACATGCTCGCGGCGGCGGCCGGGCGCATCCTGCCCGAGCTGTCGAAGCTGCGCGAGGGCGTCGCGGAAGAGGCCGAGGCCGACCAGCTCGACCGCGCGCTGGAGACGGCGCGTGAGATCGCCGACGCCGCCAGGGAGCGCGGCGTCAACGCCGAAGACATGAAGGCCAAGGCGAAGGCCGCGAAGAAGGACAACTGAGTCGGGGTTTAAAATTCGGCCGGCGCGGCGCGTGACTCCTGACGGGGACGCGCCGCCTTTTTATTTTGCCCGCGCGCCGAACCGCGCGGCGGTTTGTGTCGTAGAATAGGGCGCGAAAGGAATCGTTGGAAAGACTATGGAGAGCAGATTTTATCCCGGCGTCCAGGCCGACGTGACGAAGCTGATGGCGGAGCTGCGCACTCTCTTCGACGCCGACACGGCCTTTGAAGTCCAGACCATGCAGGTCTCTTCGACCGCGGTGCTCCAGGCGCGTAAGGCCGGCACGCTCCGCGACCTGACCGGCCTCTCCGCCGCGCTCACCATCAAGGTCACGCCCGAGCACGGCGGGACGCGCGTCGAGATCGGGATGCAGAAGTGGCTCGACAAGGCGGCGGTCGCCGCCGTGGCCGTCTTACTCTCCGCCGGACTTCTGCTCGCACTGCCCGCGCTCGGCGCTTACTGGCAGTACAAGCTGACCGAGGACGCCTGGAAGCTCATCGAGGCTCACGTCGCGCACAAGGCCGGCGGCTACGTGCCGCCGATGCCCGGCCGCTGCGGCACCTGCGGCACCACCATCACCTCGGGCTCGGCCTTCTGCTCGGGCTGTGGCGCGAACCTGCGCGTAGGGCACACCTGCGCCTCCTGCGGCGCGGAGCAGAAAGACTCCTCCGCGCGCTTCTGCAACCGCTGCGGCAAGCCGCTGACGAGCTGAGCGATTGATTCATTTGTTCATCACTTCACCGGTTCATTTATTCAATGAAATAACGAACCGGTGAAGCAACGAACAAATCCTTTTACGCCGCGTCCGACTCGCGCTCGGTCAGGCCGAGCTCGTCGGCGCAGTCGCGGCAGAGCCAGACGTGGATGTGCGCGGCGTCGGCCCAGAAGAAGGGCGTGACGCGCGCGGCCGCCTTCAGCGCCGCGTGGGAAGGCAGGCGCTGTAGGTGTTTGACGTAGGCGCTGCCGCGGTAGAAATCCCCTGGCGCGCCGCCCGCGCGGTGGACGCACTCGCGTACGCGGTAATCCTGCTCGCTCTTCACGTCGGGTGACCTCAATCCTTACACTTTAAAGTATTGCAAAACTGGGAGGGCTCCGCGCCCTCGTCTGAGGCGCGGGTGAATGTTTACCACGCGCCGTTTGCGGCGGAGTTGCATTGTCGTTGCGGAACTATTATTTTGCCGCCCTCCGGTTGAAAAGAATCCCCGTTTAAGGAATCATCCACGAATGCCCGAGAGGCGGCCCGAAGATTTGACCATCCTCGTCGTCGAGGACTACGAGGACACCAGCCTCGCCATGCGCCTCGCGCTCGAAAGCAAGGGCTACCACATCCTCGAAGCCTCGGACGGCGCTCAGGCCGTCGAGGTCGCCGCGCGCGAGCGCCCCGACGTCATCTTGATGGACTTGAATCTGCCCGTGCTCGACGGCTTCGCCGCGGCCGGGCGCATCCGCGCCGAGCCCGAACTCAAAGAAACGGTCATCGTCGCCGTCACGGCCCACCACGACCCCGACCTCCGCACCCGCGCACTCGCCTCCGGCTGCAACGCCTTCGTCACCAAGCCCATCGACTTCGAATGGCTGGGCGACCTTATCACGAATCTCCTGCCCTGAGGGAATAGTAGACAGTAGACAGTAGACAGTAGTCAGTAGAAAACCCTTCGTCAGTCGAATCGTCAGAGAGTCAGCGTCAACGGCCGTAACGCGAAGCGCAACTGACTACTGTCTACTGTCTACTGTCTACTGTCTCCTTCCCAAACCGTTTCACGCGTGAAAAAGCGTTGCGCGGGCGTTTCACCTGTGATACAGTGCGTGCGAATCGCGGAGCGACTCCCGAAGTTCCGGAAGAGTTCTCCGCCGGACGGCGCTAGAGAGGCCCCCCTCCAACAGTTTGAGGCCGGAACCGGCTTTTTGAGGAGAATTGAGTGATGAGTAATACGACGAAACCGAGAATCAACCCTTTGAGCCGGCGGCCGCGCCAGCAGCGCCTTGTGATGGCGGTGCGCGGCGGCGCCGGCACCGGCAAGAGCTGGTTCCTGCGCAGCCTGGCCGAGGCCGGCCTGGGCCGCCTCTGCATCTTCGACGTCGAGCGCAAGACGCGGCTGCTCGCGGGCGTCGGCAACCACTTCGACGGGCTCGAAGTCGAGCACCCGGACGAGCTGCCCGAGTTCATCGACTGGGCCTTGTCGGGCGAGGGCAAGGAGCAGAACTACGGCTGCTTCGGGCTCGACTCGTGGGCGGCCTACTTCAGCGCCAAGCACGCCGAGACGATCAAGGCCGTGCGCGACCGCACGGGCGACCCTCTGGCGCAGCCCTCGGCCGAGGAGCTGGCGGCCGACCAGATGGTCTTGCAGGGCGTGCTCCGGCGGCTCTGCATGGAGTCCGGCAAGTCGGTCGTCATCGTCGACCAGATTCCGGCGAAGGGCAAAGAGTCGAAGGAGGACAACGAGATCGGGCGCGTGCTGCCGATGACGGCCTCGGGTCTGGAATACTTCGTCGACGTGATGGTCGAAGTCTCCTTGCAGGAGCGCGACGGCGAGATCGTGCGCGTCTTCCAGGTGGTGAAGTCGAACAGCCCGGCCTTCCAGGTCGGCTTCGAGATGACGGGCAGCGTCACCTTCACGGACTTCCTCGAACACATGAAGCGCGAGCACGGCACGGAGCTGCCGGTCGAAGCGCCGAAGCCCGCGACGGTGCCCGAGACGATTGAAGAGAAGCAGCCGCTCACGCTCGTCCAGCCGCAGATGACCGTGCAGGAGCTGGTCGAGAAGGCCGAACGCCTCGGCTTCAAGCAGGCCGACGTAGTGACGGGCGCGCGCGTCTATCACAACCAGCCGAACATCTACCGCCTGAGCCCCGAGCAGGTCGCCGACCTCGACCGCCGCATGACGGCGCGCGCCGAGCGC
>DASVSK010001107.1:0-6880 GCA_036388135.1 Pyrinomonadaceae bacterium
GCTCGACGTCCGGGCCGACCCGAGCACAGCAGACCAGTAATTCAAATTCGGGAGGAACGTTCAAGTTTGTCCCACGAGTAAAAGCCGAAGTCAGGGCGGGCGCGCGCGGCAGGCACGCCAGGCTCAAGTTCGCTTCCGCAAAAGCCCCGGCGGGAGGCGTCGCGTCGGTTGTGCATCAAGGCACAGCGGGGATTACGGGTAGCGAGCGGGCGGGGGTCGTCGCCCGCCACGGAATTTTCCCGAAAGAGTGCAGGCAGAACATGCACGGGGAGCCCACATTAAGGTCGGGCTCCCGGCCCCTCTCGGCCGCGTCGGCGAGGGCGCGTCGCCGGCGCTCGTTCTGCTCTTCGCGGACGCGGAGCAACCGCTCGTACGCGGTGGAAAACTCCTCGACTGTAAGATCACCCACCACGTCGGGCTCGCCCGCGGCACCGCGGTAACCGGAGAGGTTGCAGCAGAGCGAGAGTCGGCCGCGGAAGTCGACGTTAGAAGCCGTGCCTTCGAGGGCGTCGCACGGCGGATTGGGGTCGGTGTTGTAGTAGCCCGGGACTAACCGCACCGGCATCTTGAAGATGTTCGCCAGAAGCATGACCTCTCCCTCCGCCTCGCGGCGCTCGAAAGGCGTCAGCGCCGACTCCGCCTCTATCTCGGCCGAGGTGGGCATGAGGTGGGCGAACTGGAGCGTCGAAGCGCCAAAGCGGGCGCCGAAGAGGGCGAACTCCTGTAGGTGCTGTGCGGTGTCGCGGCGGATGCCGACTTTGAGGGCGAACTTGATGCCGCTTGCGTGGCAGCGCGCCATGGCACGCACCACGCGCACGAAAGAGCCCTCGCCGCGCCAGCGGTCGTGCGCCTCCCGCGTCACGCCGTCGAGGCTGAAGGCGACCACCCGCACACTTTTGGGGTGCCTGAGCAGTACCTCGTACACGCGGTCGAAGTGCCAGCCGTTGGTGACGAAGCCGAACTCCATGCCTTCGTCGACGACGGCGTCGATGATGTCGCCGAAGCGGGGGTGGAGGGTGACCTCGCCGCCCGTGAACGAGACGTACGTCGGCCCGTAAACGGCGCGCGCGCCACGCAGTACCTTGCGCATCAGGTCGGCGGGGAAGAACTTCCCGGGCGAATGATGCAGGTCGTCGTCGTCGCGCACGCAGTAGCCGCAATGCAGGTTGCAGATGTTAGTCAGCTCGACGGTGATGCGGCGGGCCGGGGGAGGGGCAAGTCCCTCAGCGGGACGCGCGGATGGCGGGACGTTCATGATACTTAAAACCTGCCGTAAGCCCTTAACAGATTAGACGCCTTCAGCGGATCGGCGAGCAGGTCGCGCCCGGCCGACAGCGCCAGCGTCTCACATTGGCGCGCCAGGCCGCCCAAAACATCCAGGTGCTCTCTGGCCGCCACAACGTCGTAGCGCGCCCAGGGGCACAGTGCGAGAAGCCGCGACATGGCTTCGGCCTTGCCTATGGGCTCGACCCGGCTCTCCGGGGAGCGCGTGACCTCGGCGAAGCAGAGTACGCGGGGGCTGGCGCTGGGGTTGAACTGTCCCGGGAACAGTGTCGCTGGCTCCACGCATCGCTTGTCGGGACTGCTGGGCACCGTAATGCCGAGCGCCTCTTTCAGGAGCGGCAGGTCTTGACCCGCGAGCGTCTCGGCACTCGCCTGGAAGAGCCGGCGCATGGCCCGAACCTCAAGACCGTCCGCGCCCGCCGAGACCAGTACCATGTCGTCAGACAGGTACCGCCAACCCGCGGCGCCGAGCCGCATCGCCAGAGTAGTCTTTCCGCTCCCTGATTTGCCCGGAAATATAAAACCCCTTGCACCGGACGGCTCGACCATTCCGGCGGCGTGCAGGTCGAAGAGCCCGCATCGCCTAAGTGCGGCGGGCACTGCGTAGGCCATGACCGTGATAAGAGCCCGCGCGCCGATGCCGCTCTCCACCCAGACCGAGACAGTCTTGTCATCACTGCCCCTGACCGTGACCAGCGCGAAACCGAGGTCAACAAAGTACCCGCCTCCGCCGGCGTGGCAGAAGCCGCCGGGCACTTCGAAGACGTACATGCCCGAGGGTATTTCCGGCCGCGTGCCGGTGCTGATTTGGATAGCCTGATCCGGAGAGGTTTCGGCGCCGTGATGGCTGATGGTAAGGTGCAGGCCGGATAAGTACCCCTCGGCGAAACGTAACGCCCATTCCGCGTCCGCCTCGACACGCAGCAAACGGCCGGCGATCCCGTAGAGTTTTTGGGGGGCGGCCTCCACTTGCCGGAAGGCCGCCCCCCTTGGGTCACGCATCTGCACCGATTTGTCCCGGTCGCGGCGCAGGACTTAGACCGAACCCGTAACGTCGAGAGCCGCCGACCCCTGGAAGAAGGCCGTGACGTCGAGCAAATTGGCTGGTTGTTTAACTGCCGGCTCAACAAAGGGTTTTTTGTTCGGCACCGACGTGTGAGGCGCAGAAGTCCCGTTCGCCTCCGCGAGCGCCTCTACCGAACTCTCCGTCTCCTGTGTGACTTCGTTCTTTTTCAATGATGCCCCCTACCTCTGCGGCTGCGTCGGGCTGAAACCCCGGAGATTCTGCGCAGGCTGTTGATTAAACACGGCTTAGCGTCGATTTAGTAGCGGCGATTCTACTTACGCACCTTGCGACTGTCAACAGAGTCGCCCGGGTGTAAGCCGCCCGCCGCTGCCAAGACCCCGCGCGGGGCGCCGTGATTACTCCGGAGGGAAGGCGCAACCCTTACGCATCTCCCCTCCGGAGTAATTACCGGCGGTCGATTTCCGGCGACCGGGGCCGTTACGGCAGGGCCTCGGTGTTGATGACTATCGAGAAGGTCCCGCCGCTGACGACGCCGAAGACGAACTGCACGTTGACGTTGTCGCCGGGCGCGAGCGGCGCGGGCAGCGGGAAACTCAGAGTCGTGTTCCAGCCGCCGCCGTTGGGCTGGGTCGGCGGCTCTTCGATTATCGTACCCAGGACGCTGACGTTACACGGCGGGGCGCCGCCGCACAGCCCCATGTCGTTGACCGACACGGAGATGTTACCCGAAGAGAGGGCCCGCAGGTCAGCCGTGCCGGCCGGGGCCGGGAAGGTGGATGTCTGCCGGATGCGGAACCGGACGCGCGTCACGGTCTGGCCCGTGTTGTTGTAGACGTTTCGCCGCATCGAGAGCGTGCCGAGGCCGCCGTTCGTGACGGGCGTTAAATCACGCACGCGGTTGGGCGCGGAGCTGAGGCCGACCGACTTGTCGAGGCGGTCGACGAAGACGTTGTTGTTCAGCCGCGGGGCGTCGACGTTCTCCGGCCCCGGCGCACCGAGCAGCGCGGCCACGCCGAGCGACTCGGTCGGCGCGTTAGTGTTGAGAATCTGGAAGTCGTTCTCGTTGGCGTTGGTGTCCTGATGCGTCCCCGACGTCTGGTTGCGGACGAAGGTGATTTGGCCCGTGACCGTGCCCGCCGTGATGGCCGGGATACCGGCGCCTTCGCGGAAGAGCGTGTTGGCGACGCCCGCGAACCCGGCGGCGTCCGCCTGGTTCGCCGCGATGAAGGCCGCCGGGGTGGACGACCGGAAGATGGCGATGCCGGTGTTGTCCGCGATGGTGTCGGTCGTCACGCCGCAATTCGTCGTGGCGCAAAGCGGCGAGTAGCCGGTGTCGGCGGTGGCGGTGCGAGACTCAGAGCCGGGATGACTTCTGAGGCTGTAGTAAACGGTCTCGGCGCCGAGCGAGGTTTGGACGGCGCTGTTGGCGATGAGGTAGTGGCCGCGCGGCGGGACAACGACGCCCTGCGGGATGACCGTCAGCGGCGTCGTGGTCGTGCCGTTATTAGTCGCCAGCGCCCAGCCTTCGCTGTTGTCGGCCGACTGGACGCGGAACGGCGTCGTCGCGCTCGGGTTGTAAAGCTCGATGAACTCATCATTGATGCCGCCGGGCCCGCGCGGGCGGAACTCGCTGATGATGAGATTGCCGGTGGTCGTCGGCTGCGTGGAAGTGGGGCTGACGCGCGCCCACCAGGTCGCCCACGGGCCCGCGATGGCGCCGAGGCCGAAGTTCGTGCGCGTGTCGGCGTACTCCTGCACGGTCCAGAAATCGGTGTCGTTGACGGGGTCTACCTCCGCCGAGCTGTAGTCGCCCCAGCGGTTCTGGCGTGCGGACGTGCCCGCGGTGCCCGCGCCGAGGTTGTAGTTGGCGGCACCGGAGCGGTAGACCACCACGTCGCGCATGGTGTTCGCGGGGTCGGAGGCGCGGCGCATGGCGTAGGCCGCGCTCGGGAAGGTCAGCGGCGAGAACTGTGAGAAGCCGATGAACGCGTCGTTGTTCTGGTTCACCGCGATTGCCACGAAGGCGAAGAACTGGCCCTGCTGGGTACACCCGGCGCGCGCGGTCGAGACGCTGGCGCTGTTCCCGCTGTTGCAGTTGTCGGCGGTCGGGTCGAAGATGCGGCCGCGCTGGGTGGGCGCCGTCCCGAGGCCGGTAACCGCGTCGGGCTGCGCTTCGATGCTCGGGTCAATCTGCCACCACTGCGCGGCCGTCTTGATGTCCGGGTTGGCCGTCCCGTAGGCCGTGCCCGGCGGGGTGGGCGCGGCGCCTACCATGACGTGGTGCGAGGTCCAGAGCGAGCCGTTGCGCAAGACCGCGTTGTTGATGCGCGAGTCGTTCGCCATGATTCGGGCGGTGATGTCGGCGGCGTAGTTGAGCGGGTGGCGCTGGGGCAGGTAGCCGCCCGTCGTCCCGATGCGCGCGGCGTTGAAGCGCCAGTTCTCGGTCGACTGAGGGAACTGAGTGCCGACGGTCAGGACGGGGGCGTTGGCCGGCCCCGTGATCTTGCTCACGCGGAGCTGACCGAAGACGGAGTCCCAGTCCTCGACGAGGTAGTTGACGGTCGTCGTGTTGTCCTCGTTCACCGTCGGGGCCATCGTGAACCCGCAGCCGAGTTGGGACTCGAACGGCGCCACGCAGGTCGAGGCCGAGGTCTGGAAGAGACTGCTGGTTATCGAGGCGGTGTTGGCGTATGCCACCGACTTCGGGATGACGTAGATGTACGGGCCGTAGTAGCCGGTGGTGGCCGTGCCGGAGTAGTTGAAGACGTTGTAGTTGGCGACGATCCACTGGCTGTTGTGTCCGACCGTCGGGTAGTCGGCCCACCGCCCCGAGGCCGCCGTCGCGGCCGCGTCCGTGTCGAAGACGTAGCGGTTCCAGGTCCCCGTAGGGTCGCCGGTCTGCGTCGTCGCGAAGAGCACGGACGAGGCGGGCGACACCGAATTGGCCGACGTGAAGAAGAACCAGCGGTCGTTGAAGCGGTCGTAGAAAATCTTCGGGTCGAAAGTCGAGGGCGTCGTTATGCCGCCCTCAAGCGTGACCCCCGCCCAGAAGGCGTTAAGCGTCAGGCGCGTGAGGAGCACGCCGGTGCGCGTGCGGATGTTCATCTGGTTGTTGCTCACCGAGACGACGTGATTCGGGCCGACCGCGCCCATCGTGTCCGGCGGAATGCTCCCGCTGCTCAAAGTCTCGCCCTGAAAGGTTTTAATGGGCGCGGGCGAAGACCCTTGTGCCGAAGCGACCGGGACGGCCGGCGACTCCTCAGCAGCCGTGAGCGTGAACTCGTCTCCGCCGCCTGCCCTGTGGCCGCGGTCCTCGAAAGATTCGGGACGCGCCGCCGGCGGGTTGATGGCGCGAATCTCCGCGGGCGTGTCCGCGCTGGGGTTAAGCGCCTGTTGCTCCTCCGCCGCGGAGACGTTGATGGGCTCGAAGCCCTTCCCCGAAGAAGGCTGCGGCTGATAGACGCCGGCGTCGCCCGTCGAAGAGGTTTCGGGTGGCGGTTGCGGGGCCGGCATCTCGCGTTGCCGTTGTGCGACCTTTACAGTCTTCGCTTCGACGGAACCGGCTGCCCCCAAGAGTAGGCCGGGTGCGACGAGCACCGAAGAGAGCACGATGGCAACCGTCTTCGTCGCCGTCCTCTTCCGTCGGGCGAGAGCGTGTGTCAGCTCCAGAAGCCGAGCTGAAAATGTTACTTTTTCCATTGACCCGAATATCTCCTTTGTCTAGGGGCGGTGCTGGGGCGACTTACCGGCGGGCCCGCAGCGGATTGCAGCGACTAAAAGACCTGTCTCCTTCGCACAGAGCCGGGGCCGACGTAGTGCGGAGGGCAAGCGGCGTAGTTCGAATAGGGCCGGCGGATGACGAATGCAGATTAAGAATCCGGCCGGGATGTGAAAATTCCAGAAAGAAGAAAGAAGTCAGACTGTTATTGGAAGGTCGGCGCCGAACGTTCCCGGCTTGTAACGGACACTGCTCGACGCCTCACGGCAAACGTGTTGGTGGATAGTACCTCAACCTTTCGCGGCGGCGCAACAGAGCGCGAAGCGAATTTGGTGACGCGCAACCGGCCGCGCTCCGTCGGCGAAAAGGCTGCTAACGGCACTTTCTGAGGCGGCCCGCAGCGCCACGGACGAGGCTGAACTCCCCGAGAACAGAATTTGAATCGGCGGCAGTCACCCTGAGCGTCATGCGGTCGCCCCGCACTTCACCGGAATACTTCACGGCGCGCTGCTGCCCCGTCGCTTCAACAGTCCGGCCCGCGCCGCGCCCGTCGCTCGGCAATGTCGCGTTCGCGTGGCCCCCGGCCTCCGATTCGTACGTCCCCGTCGCCTCGAAGCGGCCGTTCACGTCAGGCGTAATCTTCCCCTTGATTACGCCGTGGGCACAGTCGTACTCGACCGACGCGCCGTCGGCAGTCATGCTGAGTTCGACGCCGGTTCCGCCCCAGACGCTCTTCTCAATCAACGCCCCTCCCGTTGCCGCGCCCGCCCGCGCGTTCAAAAATATGAGCACCTTCCGCGAGGCTGAATCTACGACCGCCAAATCGGGACGGCCGTCACCGTCGAAATCAG
>DASVSK010001108.1:0-3454 GCA_036388135.1 Pyrinomonadaceae bacterium
GCCAACTCTGTTACCTCGTCATCCGCCAGCGGCCGGGGCGTCACGGGCGTCTGGTTGTCACGGCCCGAGTCGGCGCGTGTGACCCTCGCCCCCCCGCCGACGACCCCGTACTTCCGTAGGACGTTGTAGGCCTCGCGCTGTGCGACGCGCGCGGCTTTCGGCAGCCCCTTGGTCTCGAGCCACTCCCGCGTCCGCTCGTGCTCGCGCGCCGCCGCCTGTGCCGCCGCCGCGCGCACCGCCGGCTCCAACCTGCCGAGCAGCAACTCGGTGAGCTCCTCGGCGGTCGCCGCGGCCGCGGTCTCTGGCACGGCGGGTTGAATCGAGACCTGACCAGCCCCCGCCGGGGTCGAAAAACTCTTAACCACCCCGGTGTTGTCCGCGCCGCTTTTCGGCGCGCGCGGATTTAAATCTTTTTCTAAACTTTCTAATACAGCGTAGCTGTCACTAAAGGCTGCTTCATCCGATGAAGCACGAGCCTCAAGGGATGAAGCAGGGGGAAACTCCAAAATTTTTTTGCCCGCCGGCCGCGTGCCGATCGAAGACGTGGCGCGGTTGATGAAGACTCGTACACCAGCGCCGTTCTTCCCGGCGAAGTACCCGATGACGCCCTGCTCGTGCATCCACCGCAGCGCCTTGCTGGCCGTAGCCGAGGCGACGCCTAGAAGTTCGCACAGCGCGTCCCACGCGCCGACGCGCACCTCATCCCGCAACTCCGCCTCGAAGCGCAGCACGCCTTCTCTTTCCCAGTACTGCGCGGGCGCGTTGACGAGCCGGAGGTAGATCTTGCTCATCAGCGGCGTGACGGCGTCCGCCTCCCGCGAGGTGACGGCCAAGATGACGTCACAGTCTACCTGGCGGAAGTTCTTGCGGTATTCGCCCTGCCCGAGGCCGGTCCGGCGGACGAAGCGCGGGGGCGAAAGTGCTCGCAGGCTCATGGCTAATCCTTGTGGATGAAAGGCTTGACTCTGCCGGCCGGCGGGCGTAGACTTCCCCCCGGGTGGTAAACACACCACCACCGGCTCGCCGTCAAAGCGAGTTACACGTCTTGGGCCCGGGGCGCGACGGAGTCGGCAAACTTGGCGCGCGTCCCGGGCCTAAAGTTTCGGCGGCCGGAGCTGGTCTACCGCCTTACCACATCCATCTACAGAAGAATTCCCCTTTTGTAAATTCTGCTATTTTTTCATCACCGCTGAGAACAATCCCTCAGAAGTGCTCTGTTTCCAGCACATCTGGCAAAACTTTCTCAGACCTGCGCACTTCCTCTCAGGGCTGAGACCTTCCTCCCACGGGTGAAGTCAAATTCGCACCCGTGGCCATATCTGATCAGCGGTGGTGAATATTCAGCAGCTCTGCTAAGTCTTTATCACCGGTGGGCGCTCGTTAGCATCTGGCAATTCATAAGCAGGAGTGACCATTAAATATCACCTCTGTGCATTAATCAGCAGGGGTGTAAATAAATCAGCAGATATGATAAGAAAATAGCAGGAGTGAATATTATATGACAGAGGTGCTGGAAAATTGCCACCTCTGTTTTTCGGATAACATAGGTGTGATTTGATTAGCAGTAGTGAGGAATAATAAGCAGAGGTGCTAAAATGATAGCACAGGCAAAACTATTGGATATAAAGAAGATGTAGGTTTAAGCCTGCCGGTCGGGGAAGAAGCGGACGACGAGCCCTTCATCTTTCCTGTTCGTCTCCACGCTCTCCTTCGTTATGAACCTGAGCTCTTCGAGCTGACGAAGTACGAGGAAGATGTGACGCCTGTGCGCCCCGCTGACGCGCGACAGTTGCGCGGTCGAGGTGATGAACTCGCGCCTGCCCGCGGCCACGGTGTTGCGGTAGAAGAACTCGCAGAGCTTAAATTTAACGCCCTGGCGCAGGAAGGGCTTCCAGTCGGCGACGAACTTCTCCCACCCGGGGTCGAGCGCCTGTGGGGCTTCGGTCTGCGCCCTTGCGCCCTTGCGCGACGCCCCGGCGGGGTGGGTCGGCGGGCGGCGCTGTCGTGGCGGAGGGGCGGGAGCAGGGAAGGGGACCGCCGCTTTGCGCCGTCCTTCTTCGCCTGCGGCCGGCGCGGCCGCCGCCTGGGACGCATCGGCAAGAGGTTCGGCCGTGTCCGCCGCCGCGGCGGGAGTGGGGGGATCGTCCTCTTCACGGCTCCCTGCCGCCTCTTCCGTCGGGCTTACTGCCGACTCACCACCCGAATCGGGTGGTGTGTCTCCCTCCTCCGCGGCCGGCCGCGGCGCGCGCGCCGGGGCGACGACCCCGAGGGGGGCCGACCTCTCGTCAACGCCCTCGGGGGCGGCCGACTCCTCCGCGCCCGCCTCTTCGCGCTCGCGCCTCTCCTTCTCGATGCGGAGGAGCGCCGCGAGTCCGCGCGTCTGTGGCTTGCCGCTGCTCATTCTGTTCCCGCCGTAAACCCTTGAAATTGTTAACCTAACGTCCGCCGGCGCCGGTCTGTGTCGGCGCCGCCTGCTCCTCGGCGGGGGCGTTGGCCTCCCGGAGCTGGAGCTCGCCGTGGGCGTCGGACAGCAGGTCGGTCGAGACCTCTTTCGCCCGGGCGAGTTTCGAGAATTCGTATGCGATCGCGCAGAGGCGGAGCGCCTCGCGCGGGATGCCCCCCGTCAGCTTGAAGAGGAGCTCAACCGTGTCGGGCGGGAACGGGTTCGCGACCTTGTAGATCTCGCACCGGTGGTCGATCATCGCCGAGAGCTCGTCGAGCGTGAGCGGGGAGAGCAGCGAGGGCGCCATCATCCTGCTGTAGAGCGGCTTCATGGCGGGCGAAAGGAGTTTGTCCCGCAGTTCGAGCTGGCCGGCCAGAACGATCTGCATCAGCTTCTCCTCGTTCGTCTCGTAGTTGAGGAGCGCCCGGACCGACTCGAGCATGGAGGGCTTGAGCTTCTGCGCCTCGTCGATGAAGAGCACCACGTTCCGCTCGTTGACGTACTGTTCGCCCAGCCACTCCTCGAGCTCCCGCTGGTGGGCCTGGATCGAGCGCCTGGGCGGGAGCCCGCACGCCCCGCAGATCGTGGCCACCATCGCGTAGTCGGACTTAAAATCGGGCGTGGGGATGAGGATGGAGACGATGTCCTCCGAGGCGTCGAACTCGACGTGGAGGTAGCGCACCAAGCTCGACTTGCCGAGCCCGACGTCACCCAGGATCACGGTCAGTCCCTGCCGCTGTTCGACGGTGAATCTGACCCGGAAGAGCACCGCCTCGAGCGCCGGCGTAAAATAGAGGTTATTCGGGTTGGGCGAGATCGAGAATGGCGTCTTAAAGCCGGGCTTTTTTTTATTAGCGGAAGCCGTCATAAAAGCCGCTTATATCACGGCGGAGGGGCGACGGCAACCCCTATTTTCTATATAAGGAAGAAAATTAAGCTTAATTATTCATGCACGTGGCAAAACAAAGCGTAAAGCTTACGAATCGGATAATTACGGAGTGTAGCGCTCTT
>DASVSK010001109.1:0-2922 GCA_036388135.1 Pyrinomonadaceae bacterium
GCGAGTACCTGATTAACGGCGAGCCCACCGACAACAGGCTCGCCGTCGGCTCGAAGGGCTCGCTGCGGCTGCGGCTCTCGACCGAGGGGCGCGCGGCGCACTCGGCCTACCCGGAGCGGGGCGACTCCGCCATCGAGAAGATGCTCGACGTGCTCGCGGACGTGCGCGCGCGCGCCTGGCCGCGCGACGAGTTCTTCGGCGAGACGACCTGCAACATCGGCACCGTCAGGGGCGGCACGCGCCCCAACGTCATCCCGGCCGCGGCCGAGGCCGAGCTGCAAATTAGGCTCGTCACGCCCTCCGCGACCGTCAAAGAGATGCTGGAAGAGGCCGTGGCGGGGCGCGCGCGCGTCGAGTACCTGTCGGCGGCCGAGCCCGTGCGCATGCACTCGGTCGAGGGCTTCGAGCGCGAGGTGGTCCGCTTCACGACCGACATCCCTTACCTCCCGAGCTGGGGCGCGCCGCTGCTCGTCGGCCCCGGCTCCATCCTCGACGCGCACACCGACGGCGAGCGCGTCGCGAAGCGCGAGCTGGAGGAGGCCGTCGAGATTTACACGCGTCTCGCGAAGTCGCTTCTGAGGCAGGGCGGGAATTAACATGGGTGGGCAGGGCGGGCGGGATAAGAATTTCAAACCATCAACCCCTGCACCCTGTTCACCCTGTCCATCCGTGTTTGAACTGTTCTACGCTTTAAGGGGGCGCGAATGAGGCTGGCTCTACTCGGTCGCGGCGCGATGGGGCAACTCGTCGAGCGGCTGGCGCGCGAGGCGGGGCACGAGGTGGCGACCGTGCTCGGGTCGCGCGAGGCGGCGTTCGGCGCGGAGGAGCTGGCCGAGATACTCGGCGGCCACGACGCGGCCATCGACTTCACCGTCGCCGACGCCGTGCCGCGTCACGCCGAGGCTTGCGCGCTCGCCCGCGTCCCGCTCGTCGAGGGGACTACGGGGTGGCAGGCGCGTCTCGGAGAGGTGCGCGGCCGCGTCGAGCGCGAGGGCGGCGCGCTCATCTACGGCGCGAACTTCTCGGTCGGCGTCAACCTCTTCTACCGCGTCGCGGCGCGCGCCGCCGCGCTGTTCCACGGCTTTGACTACGCGGCCTTCATAGAAGAGGCGCACCACTCGCGCAAGCGCGACGCGCCCTCGGGCACGGCGATGCGCCTGCGCGAGGTCGTCGCCGAAGCGTACGGGTCGGAAATCCCCGTCGCCTCGACCCGCGCCGGCCACATCCCCGGCACGCACCGCGTCGGCTTCGACTCGGCGGCCGACACGGTCACGCTCACGCACACGGCGCGCTCGCGCGAGGGCTTCGCCGCCGGCGCGCTCGTCGCCGCCCGCTGGATTCAGGGGAAGTCCGGCGTGTACGAGTTTTCCGAGACGCTCGAAGAGATTCTCAATGGGGTGAATGGTGGGTAGTGAATGGTGAATGGTGAATAGTGAATAGTTAATGGTGGATAGCCCTCGCGAGGCCGAATTTCCATTCACCATTCACCATTTACTATTTACTATTCACCATTCACTAATTACCGGCCGGAGGCGGAAGCGATGAACGTCGAATGGATGCGCGGGTGCGCGACGGCTCTGGTGACGCCGTTCAGGTCCGACGGGGGCTTTGACGTCGAGAGGATGCGCTCGCTCGTCGGCCGTCAGGTGGCGGGCGGCGTGCGGCTGCTCGTGCCGTGCGGGACGACGGGCGAGAGCGTGACGATGTCGGGCGAGGAGCGCGAAGAGGTCATTGCCGCGACGGTCGAGGTCGCGCGCGGCCGGGCGCGCGTCATCGCCGGGACGGGGAGCAACAGCACCGCGCACGCCGTCGAGCAGTCGCGCCGCGCGGCCGGGCTCGGCGCGGACGCCGTGCTGGTCGTCGCGCCTTACTACAACAAGCCGACGCAGGAGGGGCTCTACCGGCACTTCCGCGCGGTGGCCGAGGCCGTGCCCGAGACGCCCGTCGTGCTCTACAACGTGCCGGGGCGCACCTCGTCGAACATCTCGGCCGAGACGACGCTCAGGCTCGCGCGTGACTGCCCGAACGTCGTCGCGGTCAAGGAGGCTTCCGGCAACCTCGCGCAGATCATGAAGATTCTGCGCGGCCGCCCCGAGGGCTTCCTCGTCCTCTCGGGCGACGACGCGCTGGCGTTCGCCATGATGGCGCTCGGCGCTGACGGGCTCGTCTCGGTCGCGTCGAACGAAGCGCCGGGGCCGATGTCGGGGATGGTCGAGGCCGCGCTCGCCGGCCGCTGGGACGAGGCGCGCCGCGAGCACTACCGCCTGCTCCCTTTGATGGACGTCAACTTCGTCGAGTCGAGCCCCGGGCCGGTGAAGGCGGCGATGGCGCTGATGGGTCTGCTCGAAGAGAACCTGCGGCTGCCGCTGGTGCCGGTCACGGAGAAGACGCGGGGCCGCGTGCGCGAGGTGCTGGTCGGGCTGGGACTCTTGGAGGGGGGGGCGACACATGTCTCTGCGTGAGCAGGTCGAGGAGCTGTACGCGAAGGGCGGCGACTTCAACACGACCGACCGCGAGGTCTTCGAGGCGTTCAAGCAGGCGCTCAACCGCGGCGAGGTGCGCGCCGCCGAGCGCGGGCCGGACGGCCGCTGGCGCGTCAACTCGTGGGTCAAGAGCGGCATCCTCGCCGGCTTCCGCCTCGGCGCGCTCACGGACATGTCGGCGCACGCGAGCCTTCGCTTCTTCGACAAGGACACCTACCCCGTCCGCCCGACGACCGTCATGGAGGGCGTGCGCTTCGTGCCCGGCGGCTCCAGCGTGCGCGTCGGCGCGTACCTCGCCGCGGGCGTCGTCTGCATGCCGCCGATGTACGTCAACGCGGGCGCGTACGTCGACGAGGGGACGATGATCGACAGCCACGCGCTCGTCGGCTCGTGCGCGCAGATCGGGAAGCGCGTACACCTGTCGGCGGCGGCGCAGGTG
>DASVSK010001110.1:0-3239 GCA_036388135.1 Pyrinomonadaceae bacterium
ACAGTTATTTCGGGTCGGAGATTGTCGTCGCCGGCCTGATGACGGGCGAGTGCGTGCTGGCCGCGCGCGAACTCATCGAGGGCGACTTCGTCATCCTCCCCTCGACCGCCCACAAGTCGGACGAGCCGGTCATGCTCGACGGCACGCGGCTCGAAGACCTCTCGGCGCGGCTCGGGCTCCCCGTCCGCGCCCTCGATTTCGAGGGGTTCGCGAAGGCGGTCGTCGGCTGAAGGCGTCTTTACAATTAAACAAAAAAAGAGGGAGAGCCTTTGCAGGCTCTCCCTTTTAAGTTTTCCGGCCCCGCGTGGGGCTAGAAAAGGATGCGGATGCCGACCTGGACGACGCGCCGGGCCAGCGTGATGTCGCCGAACTCGGCGAAGTTGCTCCCCTCGACGCCCGCGTCCTCCACGAAGTAGGACGGGAGGTAGCCGGCCGCGTTGACGCCGTAGCCGGGGTTCGGGTGGTTGAGCACGTTGTAGGCCTCGCCGCGGAGCTGGATGGTGATCCTCTCGGTGGCCTTGATGTTCTTGAAGAGGCTCGCGTTCAACTGGTTGAGCCGGGGCCCGCGCTCGATGTTACGCCCGGCCGAGCCGAACGGCGTGCCGAAGATTCTCGCCGCGCCCGGGAGGTTGACGATGTACTTCACGTCGTTGGTCGTGATGGGCACCGCCTCGCCCGTCGAGTTCAGCGCGTTGATCGAGTAGAACCCGTTGATGTTCTGGACGTCCACGCCGAAGAGCAGCGCGGCGTCGAGCTGGCTGATGCCGACTTGCCGCGGGTCGGCGTTCGGGTTGGCGACGAACGGGCGGTCGCCCGAAGTCAGGTACGTGTTACCGAGGCCGTAGAGGCCGTTGAAGAACTGTCCCGGGGTGTAGGGCTGGCCGCTCGTCAGGACGTAGACGCCGTTGACCTGCCAGCCGCCGAGCAGCTTCCCGACGAACCCGCGCTGCTCCCTCATCCACGGCACGTCGTAGAGGAAGTTCAGGCTGAAGGCGTGCGGGCGGTCGAGCTGCGAGATGCCCTTCTCGCAATCCTGGAGGCAGAACGGGTTCTGCGCGTTAGCCGAGGCGATGTCGAACGCGAAGATTTCGCTCGCGTTGTCAATCGTCTTGCTGAACGTGTAGGACGCGCCGAGCGTCAGCGAGTTGCTCAGGAAGCGGCCGTTGAAACGCGACTGCAACGCGTGGTAGTTCGAGAAGCCGTCGTTGGTGCGGACGGTGACGCCGGCCTGCTGGAACTGACGCCCGTTGCAGGTCCCCTCGTTCGGGAACGTCGCCGGGTTGTCGGTGCAGACCTGCGCGGTCGTGCCCTGCGGCAGCAGGTGGGCGAACGAGGGCATGTCGATGCCCGTGCCGAAGAAGTTCGGGATGCCGTTGACCAGCGGCCCGATGAAGAAGTTGCCGTTGACGTTCTGGAACAGGTCGACGCCGCGCGTGCCGACGTAACGGACTTCGGCGACGCTGCTGCGGCCGAACTGGTGCTGGACGCCGAGCGACCACTGCTGCGAGTAGGGCGAGTGGAAGTCGGGCGAGACCTGCGTCTGCGCCAGGAAGCGCGGGTCGAGCTGGCCGAGCGGCAGGATGCCGGAGGAGGCGGCCGCGCTGCGAATCAGCTCGCCGGTCGGACGCCCCGTGGGGAGCGGGAACGGCGAGTTGGTCGCGGGCAGCAGGTTCGCGCCCAGCGCGAGCGACGCCGAGAAAGGCGCCGAGCCTTGGACGTTGTTCAGGATGTTGAAGAACGCCGGCTCGTAGGCGATGGAGAAGCCGCCGCGGATGACGGTGGCGTCCTCGCCGAGGAAGCTCTTCCAGAAGCCGGGCGACCAGGCGAAGCCGATGCGCGGCGCGAAGTTGTTCTTGTCGGCCGGGATGCGCGGCACGGTGCGGGATGCGAGCGGGAGCGCCGGGTTGAAGAACCGGCCGCTGCCCTGCTCGCGCGCGGTCGAAATCTCGTTCAGGATGTTAATGGGCTGGCCCGTGTACTCGTAGCGCAGTCCGAGGTTGAGCGTCAGGTTCTGGCGAACCTTGAAGTCGTCCTGGATGAAGTAGTACTGGTCGTCCTCGGTGAACGCCAGCGTCGGGTCGCCGACCGTCAGGCTCAGCGACGAGGGCGCGTTCGCCGCCAGGCGCGCCGCCGAGTTGAAGCCGATGGCGCCGTTGAAGTTCGGCAGGAACGGCGAGACGCTCGAAAGGTGCTTGTACTCTCCGCCGAAGATGAAGTTGTGCTTGCCGCGCGTCCAGCTCAGGTTCTCGGCGATCTGGTAGACCTTGCCGACGCGCCCCTGCGGGAGGTTCGTCGCCGGCCCGAGGGCGAGGAGCGTGCGGCCGTTCACCGTCGGGAGCGTGATGTTGGCGATGGCCGAGCCGATCTCGAGCGGGCCGGGGATGCAGCCCGCGTTGGAGCCGCAGCCGCCGCCGAACTCGACGCCTATCGTCTGGTAGAAGGCGCGCAGCTCGCTGACCATCGAGCTGGTCAGCGTGCGCGTCCAGGTGCCGCCGAAGTTCTTGCTGCCGGCCGGGAGGTCGCCCGTGAACCCGTTGGTCTGCACCAGGGTGTTGATGTAGTTCTGCTTCTGGTACTCGTAGCGGATGGAGACGTTATCCTTGCTCGACGGGCGGAAGTCGGTGCGGATGCTGTAGTCCGTCTCGTCGAACGGCGTCGCGATGTCGAACTCGGTCTGCGCCACCTGGAAGGTCTGGCCGCCGAGGGTCACGGGGACGGGCGACGTGCCGGCGCGGACGCGGGTGCCCGGCTGGACGGCGAAGACGCTCTGCGTCGTGATGGCCGCGATGGCCGCGTTGCCGGGGAAGGCCGTCAGCAGGCGCGAGAACTCCGACGGCAGGAAGGAGTAGGAGGCGGTGCGGATCGTGCTCGTCCCCGGGTTGCGGATGCCCTGGTACGAGAGGAAGAAGAAGGCGCGATCCGTGCCCTTCCAGATGGCCGGGCCGCCCTCGCCGAAGCGCGGCGCGTAGATGGGGCCGCCGACGGTGCCGCCGAAGACGTTAAAGAGGCTCGGGTTCGGCTCCGTCTGACCGCCGCGCTTCTCGATGTTGTTCAGGCTGTTCAGGACCTTGTTGTCGCGGTGGAACCAGAAGGCCGAGCCGTGGAACTCGTTGGTGCCGCCCTTGGTCACGTAGTTGACGATGGCGCCCTGGTTGCGGCCGTACTGCGCCGAGAAGTTGTTGGTGATGACCTGGATTTCCTGAACCTGGTCCTGGTTGCTGATGAACATCGCCGGGCCG
>DASVSK010001111.1:0-3329 GCA_036388135.1 Pyrinomonadaceae bacterium
CGGGCTGAAGACCACTTGCCTTCAGCCCGCCGCACGGCGTCCGTCGTTAGTCGTCAGATTTTTATCTTTATCCACCCGTCCTCTATCACGACCTCGTAGGTCTCGACGGGTTCGGAGGGCCGGTTGAGGCACGCGCCCGAGCGGACGTCGAAGCGCCAGCCGTGCCAGTCGCACTCGACCGCGTGGCCGTGGAGCGGGCCGTCGGCGAGCGGCGCGCCCTTGTGAGGGCAGAAGTTCTCGACGGCGTAGAAGCCGCCCGCCACGTGGTAGAGCGCAAGCTCCTTGCCGCCGTGAAGCTCGACGGTCGCGCCGCGCCCCTCGGGCACGTCTTCGACGCGCCCGACGGTGACGAGCTTCCCCTCGCGCGCGGGGCCTCTGGAGTTCGTGAATCTACGACCTGACGGCTGCATGACTTCCCCGCATCCTAGCAAAACGGGCGCGCGCCCACCAAACGCCGCGCCCGCGCGCGCGCGGAGTTCGCCGCCGCGCAAGTCCACGCGCCCCGCGCGTTCTCCCAGTGTGTGGAAGGCTCTCCCTTTTTCAACTAGAATCCTCTCCCCGGGCGGACATTCTTTAGCTTAGAAGGGGGCAAAGCAATCATGAGGAGAAGCATGTCGGCGGTACATTTCGTGGCACTGGCGCTCGTGTTGGCCTGCACGGCGCGGGCGTCGGCGCAGGGCGCGGCCGGTCAGGTGACGGCGGGCGGGCAGCCGTCGCGCGGCCTGACGCGCGTCATCGTCTCGGGCGACGCGGTCGTGCAGGCGCAGCCCGACACGGCCGTCGTGACGGTGGCCGTCGTCACGCAGAACGCGAACGCGTCGGAGGCGCAAGCGGAGAACGCTTCGAGGACGGAGGCGGTCGTGCGCGCCGTCCGCGCGGCGGCGGGCGCGGGCGCGGAGGTCAGGACAAGCGGATACAGTCTCCAGCCGCAGTTCGTCTACAAGGAGGGCGCGCCGCCCGCCATCACGGGCTACGTCGCGCGCAACGCCGTCACCGTCACGACGGGCGAGCTGGGCCGCGTCGGCCGCGTCATCGACGCCGCCTCGGCCGCGGGCGCTAACAGCGTCGAGGGCCTCGCCTTCGCGCTCCGCCGCGACGAGCCGGCGCGGCGCAAGGCGCTCGGCGACGCCACGCGCGAGGCGCTCGACAAGGCGCGCCTCATCGCTGAGACGCTCGGCGGCCGCTTCCTGCGCGTCGTCGAGGTGCAGGAGGCGGGGACCGTCCGCCCCGTCCCCGTCTACGAGCGTGACGCGGGGCAGATGGCTATGACGAGACAGGCGAACGTGGCGACGCCCATCGAATCCGGCTCGCTCGAAATCCGCGCACAGGTGCAGCTCGTCGCCGAGATAGAGACGAGGGAATCACTTCTAAGGGGCGAAGGGGAAAGGGGAAGGGGGAAAGGTTCAGAAAGCCTTTCCCCCTTCCACCTTCCCCTTTACCCTTCCTTCCTCCCGCTGGCAATCTCGAACGAAGCGAGTATAATCGGCCTCCAGTTCCCCCTTGACGTAAATCCGAGTCCGACCGGCCGAAGGCGCGCACAGGTGCGGCCGCGCGCGGCCGCGGGCGGGCTTCGGGGCGGCGGGGGTTTCGGGAGGTTTTGATGTCGAGATACCGCGGAGACCGGGACGGAGACTTTTACGCGGGCGCGTCGCGGCCGCGACGCCGCGACGCGGGGCCGGAGTTCGGGCCGCCGCGCGGGCGCTACGAGTACGACGAGCGCGACGTCCCGCGCGGCGGCCGGCCGCTCGGCGTGCGCGGCGACTACGACGACACGGCTTACGGCCGCGGCGACTACTACCGCGACGACTACTACACGGGCCGCCTCCTGGACGAGCGCGACCTCCGGGACGAACAGGAGTACCGGCGCAGGCGGGAGGAGCTGGAAGACGGGCGCAGGCCGCCGCCGCGCGGGGAGTACGGGCGCGGGCGTCGGCGCGGGGCGACGCGCTCGCACCTGCGCTGCCGCGACATCATGACGCGCGACGTGACGGTGGCCGCGCGCGACACCACGCTCGAAGAGGTCGCGCGCATGATGCGCGACGAGGACACGGGCGTCATCCCCGTCGTCGAGCAGGGCGAGACCACGTCCGACTCCGTCACCGAAGTCCAGCGCGTCCCGGCGCGCGCCGCCGCCAACGGCCGGCTCGTCGGCCTCATCACCGACCGCGACATCGTGGTGCGCGCCATCGCCGAGGGGCGCGACGCGCGCGCGACCCGCGCCGAGGAGGTGATGACGGCGGAGCTGCACACCGTCCGCCCCAACGACCGCGTCATCGAGGCCATCCGCCGGATGGGCGACAAGCAGGTGCGCCGCCTCCCCGTGGTCGACCGCGAGGGGAACCTGCGCGGCATCATCTCGATGGCCGACATCGCGCTCGAAACAGAGGCCGACCGCGAGCTGGGCGAGGCGCTCGAAGAGATTTCGAGCGGCTCGTCGTTCTGGAACAGAATCTTTTCGTGAACGGCGAATGGTAAATAGCGGATAGTAATCGCGCCCGGAGGCCACACGAGGCCGTGGCGCACGACGGCGAACACCCGGTCGCCATTCACCGTTTACGATTCACCACTAACTATTCGATGGCTAAATCAATCGAGCGTTACCTGCGGATGATGCCGAAGACGAGCGGGCTGCGCTGCTCGGAGAATTTCTGGTACCCGGCGGCCGACGTCTACAAGGCGCGGGGCGGCTGGGTCGTCAAGCTGGAGCTGGCGGGCGTCGCGCCGGACGAGCTTGAGGTCGAAATCGTCGGCGACACCCTGCGCGTGGGCGGCGTCCGCCGCGACGAGGCCGTCACCGAGTCGGTCTCCTACCACCAGCTTGAGATAACCTACAGCCGCTTCGAGAAGACCATCCGCTTCCCCTGCCCCGTCGAGGGCGCGCTCGTCGAGCGCCGCTACAAGGACGGCCTGCTCGTCCTCTACCTCCGGAGCCCGGAGGAGTGCGACTGAAACGTCATCCGCCCGAAGCCTTGCTTTCATACTTGAAGAGGACAATCACCCCGTATGGCTGAAAAGACCCCGAGAGACGCGCAGGAGGAGCAGCAGCAGCAGGAGGCGGCGGGACGCGACGCCGCGGGCGCGCCCCCGCAGGCGCAGGACCCGGCCGCGCCCGAGACCACGCCGGAGGCCGCGCTCCACGAGTCGAAGGAGGCGGGAACCGGCGGCGCTTACGTCTCGCCGGGCGGGGCCGAGGCCGCCGAGGGCGCGGCCTCCGACGTCTTCGAGATCGCCGTGCTGGCCTTGCAGCAGACGACGATGTTCCCCGGCACGGTCATCCCGCTCGCCGCCGGGAGGCCGCGCTCGGTCGCGGCGGTCGAGGCCGCGCTCTC
>DASVSK010001112.1:0-6038 GCA_036388135.1 Pyrinomonadaceae bacterium
ACCATCGCCCTCGATGAGAAGTTCCTGGCCGGCACCGGCAACCAGATCGGCAACATGGGCGACGTGTTCGCGCACGTCGTCGGGAGCCAGACGCCGGTCAAGTTCTCCGCGGACAAGACCGGCGGCGCGGTCGCGCCCGACTTCTCCATCAGCGGCATCTCGCGCGCCTTCGGCCCCGTCGGCGGGGACGTCAAGAAGTTCGCGGACGGGGTCTTCGACCCGGCGGCCATCTTCGGGGACGTCAAAATCCTGGGCGGCATCAAACTGGCGAGCATCATCTCGTCCGCCATCAACGCGACGCCCGCCGCGGCCGGCGACAAAATCCCCCGGCTCAAGAGCGTCCGCACGACCGCCGTCGTGGGCGGGGTCTCAAAGGAGGTCGTCGAGACGAGCTACCGCTGGGTCGTCGACGACTCCTTCCTCGTCAACACGGGCATGTTCGTCCCGAAGCCCGGCTCGCAGTTCTTCATCGAGGCGGTCGTCCACGCCCCGCTCGACGGCTCGCCGCCGGTCTTCGCCGTCGACGGCAGGATTACGAACTTCGCGGTCGTGCTCCTGCCGTCGGCGGAGCTGGTCGCGATAAATTTCGATTCGGTCGCCTTCAGCGCCGGGACGGACAAGAAGGTCGACTTCGCGGTCGTCTTCAACAGCTTCGACTTCCTCGGGCCGCTCTCCTTCGTCAACGGGCTGCGCGAAGTCATCCCGATGGACGGGTTCGACGACCCGCCGTTCCTCGACCTCGTCCCCCCGCCGAAGCCGGGCGTCAACGTCGGCTTCACGCTCGCCATCCCGACGGTCGGCCTGGGAATCTTCACGCTCCAGAACATCAGCTTCGGGGCCGGTTTTTACGTGCCGTTCCTCGACGGCGAGGCCAACCTGCGCCTCTCGTTCTGCCAGCGCCACCAGCCCTTCATCCTCACCGTCTCGCTCTTCGGGGGCGGCGGCTTCTTCGCCGTCGACATCGGGATGGGCGGCGTCCGCATGGTCGAGGCCGCGCTCGAATTCGGCGCGGCCGTCGCGCTCAACCTCGGCGTGGCGAAGGGCTCGGCGAGCGTGATGGGGGGCGTCTACTACCAGAAGAGCGGCGACGGCTTCGCCATCTCGGCCTACTTCCGCGCGGCGGGCGCGCTCTCCGTGCTCGGCATCATCACCGTCTCGGTCGAGCTCTACATCTCGCTCAACTTCGAGTCGAGGAAGTCCGAGCCGCACGGCGGCAAGCTCTGGGGGCAGGCGTCGCTGACGGTGAAGATCAAGATCGCCTTCTTCAGCGTGTCTGTGAAGATAAGCATCGAGCGCGAGTTCGCCGGCTCCGACCCGAAGTTCATCGACACGGTCACGCCCGCCGACTGGAACCGGTACTGCGCGGCCTTCGCGGACTACCCCGCCTGAAAGGTTACGATGGAGAAGCACACCACCATCTTCACGGCCCTCCCCAACGGCCGAGCGGCAGGCGGGGCGCTGCGCCTCTCCGTCTTCATCTCGCCGCGCCTCTGGAGCGACGACGCCTCCGTCACGAAGTTGAAGCTGTCGCAGTTCCCGGACTTCGTCAACTGGACGGCACGCGTCGCGGCCGCGACGTGGAAGGTGGAGTTCGACGGCGGCCCCACCCTGGACGCGACGGTCGAGAGCGCCGCGCCGCGCGACGAGCTGTGGCGTGCGCTCTTCCGCGACGACACGGACGTTCTGCCCTACCGCTTCGAGGACTACCGCGGCTCGGCCGTCGAGACGTTCCCCAGCGACAGGATTCACGACTTCCTCAAAGGCGTCTACGTCCGCGCCGCCACCGACCCGGCCTACGGCTCCGGGCGCGACCTGCCCACGGTCGAGACGCTCGCCGCCGACCCCGACCTCGGCGACATCGCGCGCCCCAGCCGCCCCGAGCCGGAGTTCGTCCCGCCGACGCGCCCCGACCCCGTAGACCTCGGCGGGACGCTGCCGCGGCCCGAGCCCGAACCCGCCGAACCCGAAGGGCCGCGCGGCGACGGGCGCGGCTGCGGCCGGGGCTGCGTGCGCGGCTGCGGGTGTGGCTGTCTGGGCTGGCCGTTCGTCATCCTGGCGCGGCTGTTCCCGGGGCTCAGGCGCTTCTTCGACCAGACGCCCGACACAGACTCCACGGCGGCGGTCCCAGCCACGCCGGCCGAGCCCTTCCCGACGCCGCCGCCTCCCGCGCCGCCGACCCCCGAGCCCCCGGCCCCCGCGCCGACCCCCGCACCGCCTCCGCCTCCGCCGTCGCCCAACCGCGCGGCGTTCGAGGAGCTGGGCGGCTTTCTAAAACCGTTGGAGGAGACGCCGCAAGCCCTGCCCACCGCGGCGGAGATACGCGAGACGTACGACTTTCATAAGATGGTCTCGGCGCTGGGCGACTACCCCGTCCTGCTCAGGCAGTTCGGGCTGGTCGTCGACCTGCTCGTCGACCTGGACGGCGCAGCGCCGCCCGCCGGGGCGGCGGTCAAAGTCACGCCGGACATCTTGCTCGGCCCCGCGGGGAAGACCGTCACCCCGCGCTCCCATTACCTACTCTCCGACGACGCGTTCGAGGCGCGCCCGCGACCCGTCAACCCCGAGATCAGCAACGGACTGCTGCGCCTGAACGACCAGAACCTCTTCCGCGTCATCCAGGCCGACGTCGTCGGCGGCGGGACGAAGGTGCAGAACACGGCCACGAACATGTCGGCCTTCGCCGCGAAGACCCTGCGCGCGCCGAACTCGCCGGATGACGCGGGACTTCCGGCGCTGCGCACGGGCGGCATCTCGGTCGTCCGGCGCGACCTCCGGGCCGAGCTGTCGGAAAGGTGGGGGCGCTCGCACGCGCTCCAGCGGATGGTCTCCGCCGTCGACAACTCGCCGCAGCTACCAGACCCGCCCGACGCCGGCGCGCCGTCCGCGCCGACCGACGAGCTTTTCGCCGAAGACCTCGTGCGCGGCTACCGCATCGACGTCTTCGACTCGAAGTCTAACGCGTGGCACTCACTCTGCCAGCGCGTCGGGACTTACGACTTCCTCGACGCGCCCGACGCGCCGGGGGGGAAGGTCTCCTTCAACGCGGAGGACGAAGGCTTCGTCCAGTTCGGCGCGACCGAGCCCCTGACGCCCGCGGCGAAGCGAACCGTCCGCGCCAGCGACTCCCTGTTCGTCTGGGACGGCTGGAGCCTCTGCGCGCCGCGGCCGAGTCTCTCGGTCATGCCGGGCGAGCCCGGCGACCCGCCCGAGAAGGTTCGGCTCGACAGGCCGAAGAACTCGGCCGTGACGGACTTCAAGCTTGAGACGGCGTTCGCCGCCCGGCCGGGCTCGCTGCCGAGGCTGCGCTTCGACTACAGGTATAAGCTCCGCGCGCGCGTCAGCGACCTCGCCGGCAACAGCGTCTTCGGCCCCGCCGACCCGGCCTTCGCCGCCGACGTGCCGGAGCAGACGCCGGAGTTCCCCTGCGCGCGTTTCGAGCCCGTCAGCCCGCCGGCCTTGATGCTGCGCGCCGCGCCGGTCGAGGGCGAGTCGGTCGAGCATCTGGTGGTGCGCACGCCCGCCGTCGGCGGCGAGTCGCAGACGACCGAGCGGCACGTCATCCCGCCGAAGGTCTCGCAGTTGATGGCGGAGCAGCACGGCAAGTTCGACGGCGTCCCGCGGATGGACGGCACGGCCGCGGGCTACGGCCTCGCGGCGCGCGAGGGCGGCTCGCTCGAAGACGGCGCGGTCGAGGCGAACCGGGTCTGGGTGCAGCCGGCCGCGCAGTACGTGGCGACGTACCTGCCCGACCCTTCTTCAAAGGGCGCTCTGCTGCTGGGGCTGCCCGGCCTGACGGCCGACGAAGTGGTCGAGCCCGCGCCGCCGGTCTTCGTCAACAAGATTCCGTTCGGGGGCGCTTGGCCCGACCCCCTGCCGTTCCGCATTCGCCTCGTCGCCATCCCGGCCGGAGCCGTCCCGGCCGAGCCCGACTGGAGGGACGCCGAGCGCGTCCTCGTCGTCGAGCTGCCCGAGGCGGAGAAGCAGAGCGTCCGCGTCAGCTCTTATCTTGAGCCCGGCGACCTCGGACGTCAGGGCGTGTGGCAGTGGATAGAGGAAGCCGCGCCCGCGGCCTCGGCCGCCGTCAAGGCGGACACGCTGGCCGGGCGGAGCTGGCCGCACCTGCCCTGGCGCGACGTCACGCTCGTCCACGCCGTTCAGAAGCCGCTCGCGCCGCCGCAGGCCGACGTCGATTCGCCCGCCGCGAGGAAGCTCGGCGAGACCTTCGCGACCATCTCGGGGGAGGTGACGACGCACCCGGCGAGCACGGGCAAGGTCGACCTGCGCGGGGAATGGGAAGACCCCGTGGACGACGTCTCGCTGCCCGCGCCGACCACGCAGAAGCGCCAGTCGCATCTCTGCGAAGTCCTCATCCCGGAGGGCTCGGTCAAGACCGACATCCTCGACGGCGCGGAGAACAAGAAGCCGATACACAACTTCGGCGACACCAAGTTCCACAGCGTGACCTACGTGCCGACGGCCGCCACGCGCTTCCGCGAATACTTCCCCGATTCCATCACGCAGGTGCCCGCGAACGTGACGGTCGAAGGGCCGGGCTCGGCCCCCGCGCTGATTCTCAACTCGGCGCGACCCGACGCGCCCAAGGTGCTCTACGTCGTGCCCACGTTCGGGTGGGACGAGACCTCGGCCGCGGGGACGGTCGAGCGGACCCGCAGGGGCGGGGGACTGCGCGTCTACCTTGAGCGACCCTGGTACTCCTCCGGCGGCGGCGAGCTGCTCGGCGTCGTCTACCTCGAAGGCGCGAGATTCACCGACCTCGACGAGAAGGTGAAGCGGGTCGTCACGCAGTGGGGTGCCGACCCCGTCTGGGCTTCGTCGGCGACGGAGGACGCCGCGCACAAAAACAACTTCATCGGCATGGTCGCCAAGGCCGACGGCCTCGCCCTGTCCGAAGTCGCGCAGACGGTCTCCGTCGTCGGCTACCCGGTCGAGTTCGACGCGGCGAGAAAACTCTGGTTCGCGGACGTCGAGATGGACGTCGGCCCGTCCTACGCGCCGTTCGTCAGGCTGGCGCTGGCGAGGTTCCAGCCGAACTCTCTGCCGGGCGCGGAGCTGTCGCGGGTCGCGCGCGCCGAGTTCGCACAGCTCGCCCCCGACCGGCGGGCCAGCGTGTCGACCGTGCCCACGCCCGCGGGGGCGAAGATTAACGTCGGCGTGAAGGGGGTGACGTACGAGGCTTCGAGCGCGACGGCGGCGGCCGGCCAACACCCCGGCGCGTTCGGCAAGCGCTCGGCGCACGCGGAGGTCGAGGCGCTGTTGCAGAAGCGCGACCCCGCGCTCGGAACCGACCCGCACCTCGGCTGGCGGACGGTCGCCACGTCGCTGCTCACGCAGGACACGTCGAACCCGGGGACGTGGCAGGGCAGCGTCGAGCTGACCGAGCCGCTCGTGCCCGACACCTTCCGCGTCCTGCTTCTGGAGTACGAGTGGCACCGCTCCGACTTCGAGACCGAGGACGCGCGCGAGAGAATCACGGGCGCGCGGCGGGTCGTCTACGCCGACGCGATTCCGCTGGGCTGACTCTTTTTTTCGCGCCGGTGATAGCTTCCGAGGTCTCCGAACGCATTAACGTGTGACGACGAGTCATAAAAGGACGAGCGGGAATCACACACGTCAACACAGGAGGCCGGGAAATGGCAGAGCTGGCAGGTCGAAAATCCTCGGGAGTTAAAACGAAGAGGGGCTTAACGAGCGCGTTGAGGAGCCGCGCCGCCGCTTTCGTCGGGTGCGCCGCGGCGTGCGCCGTCACACTCTGCGCCGCGGCGGGCGTCGCCGCGCAGGAGCGTTCGAGAGGCGTCTACCGCATCCCCTACGACGACGGCACGAGCGTCGTCGTAGGGCGGGACTTCAACGACCACACGCCCCTCGGCCGCATCGACATGAGCGGCACGGGCGGCAACGGCGAGTATAGAATCGTGGCGGCGGCCGACGGCGTCGTCCGCTTCGTCGTCGACAACTTCAGCAAGACCGGGTTGGACGGCGACAAGGAGCCCTGCACCAACAACTACGTCTGGATCGAG
>DASVSK010001113.1:0-3011 GCA_036388135.1 Pyrinomonadaceae bacterium
CGTAGCCGCCCGACTGGCCGCCCGGCTGGTAGCCCTGCTGGTAGCCCTGCTGTGTCTGCTGCTGCCCCAGGTCGCCGCTCTGACGCCAGGACTCGGGGGCGGGGGAGGTCGGGAGCGTCGTGCCGCACTTCACGCAGAAGCGCGTGCCCTCGACGTTCTCCGATCCGCAGGAAGGACATGCGATCATCTTTCTCTCCTTTACGACCCGGCGCGCAGGCGGCGCTTTCTCTCAGGCCGCCCGGCCGGGGCTCAACTTTCAGGGGTGGAAATTATTCGGGCCAAGCCGTGGAGTCTTCCCCACGAGAGCCGACTCGAAGGCTCGACGGACGGCGACAAGTCTTTCTCACAAACGGTGGCAAAAAGCAAGGAAGCAGGTAGACGGTAGTCAGAAGTCAGTAGTCAGTAGAAAAAACCACCGGTAATGGATCGTCCGTCTGTCGGCGTCGACGCCCGTCGTGCGGAGCCTACTGACTTCTGACTTCTGACTACCGTCTACTTTTCTTCCATGTCGGGCACCCAGAACGTCTGGCCGGCGGCCTCGACCCGTCGCAGGCCGCGGGCGGGGAGTCCCCGCTCTTCGAGGCCGAGGTAGGTGAAGTGCGGCAGGTCGCTCAGGACGGTCTGGAACCAGCCGTGGCGCGCGAGCAGCGCCCCGACGCGCGCGTCGCCGTACTCGGCGACGTCTAAGGCGAGCATGGCGAGGTGCTGCGAAGCGCCGGGCGCGGCGACCGACTGGAGGATGCTCTTCTTGAAGTCCTTACTGAAGAAGATGCCGCCGCGCTCAAGCTCGAGCACGGCCGCCGCCTGCTCGCGCAGCGGCAGAGCGCGCAGCCGCTCCGCCTCGTGACCTTCGAGTCGCCCTTCGGCGCACCAGTGGTCGAGCGCGGGGTCGCAGCGCGAGCGCCAGAGCCTCAGCGAGTCGGCGAAGCTGCGGCGGCCGGCCTCGCTCCCGCCGCGCGGCGTGACGCGCAGCCCCCGGAAGGCCGCCTCCTCGCGCGCGCTCATCAGCGCCGCCATCGCCGCCGGCTGAAGCTCGATGGCCGTCCCGTCGAGCAACTCCGTGCGCCAGCCCGCCTCGCGCTGGAAGCGCTCGACCGCCTCCTCGCTCTCGAAGACGCAGGCCGCGGGGAGCCGCACGCCCTCGGCGACGAACATCGCGCCGTACTCTTCGAGCACGCGCCGCGTCAGCGTGTCGCCGGCCGGGCAGAAGTTATCGAAGCTCAGGCCGCGCCGAGCGAGCGCGCGAGCGAGCGCCGAGTGGAAGCGCGAGCGCCGCCCCGCCTCTATCTTTTCGTCCCCTTCCAAGGGCAAGCCCGTTGGTTCTCCTCTCGGCGCGGCCCGCGGCAGACCCGGGCTCGTCCAAAGCCGTGCCGGCAGGACTTGTCCCCGCCCGCGTCGTGTGTGATAACACGCAGGGCAGCTTGTAAACAAACGCGGGCGGGCGCGGGAGGGGCCCGCCGCCGCAGAATTTCTCCGCCGGGGCGACGGGGGCGACGCGTATGAGTCAGCTCAGGAAATTCGAGGAGATACTCGCTCAGTACCGCAGGCACGGCTGGCGTCTGGCGCGCGTGTTCGCGCGCCCCGGTACTTTCGCCGCGACAGGCGGCGCGGGCGCGGAGGGCGGCGGCGCGAGCTTCGAGGGCGTGCCGGTGGCCGAGTCGGAGGTGGACGCGATGTGGTTCGTGCGCCCGTCGGCCGAGGGTCGCGAGGCTTGGGAGCTGCGGCTGGTGGGCGAGACGCCTTACGCGCTCTTCGAGCTGTTCGAGCCCGACGAGGACGAGGAAGACCGAGAGGACGTCCGGCGCGAGATGGAGGCGCGGCTGCGCGAGTACCTCGCCCCGCGCGCCGAAGGCGACGGCTGACGCGGAAGTCAAAAGTAAAAAGGCAAAAGGCAAAAGTAGAAGACGAGAGGCAGCGTGACTTTCATCGTCGGATGATGACAAGCGCGCTGTCTTTATCTCTTAACTTTTGCCTTTTGCCTTTTTACTTTTGACTTCCGGGAGGGGTCAGTCCCTGCTCCTCCCGACCTTCACGGGAATCTCCACCTGCTCCGCGCCGCGCACCACCAGGACGGGGATGGTCTTGCCGGGCGGTGCCTCCGAGATGCGGTAGCGCAGGTCGCCGGGGGTGCGGATGGGGAAGTCGCCGAACTTGATGACGATGTCGCCCTCGCGCAGCCCGGCGAGGTCGGCCGGGCCGTTGCGGTCGATGTCGCCCAGCTCAGCGCCGAAGATGTTGGTGCCGGGCACGCTGACGCGCTCAAGGTCGTTCCGCCTGATGCCGATGTTCCCCGCGCCGCCCGGCCGCCGGTCGAACAGCTTCAGGCCGGGGGTGTCCTTCTCGGCCGTGGTGGTCAGCGGGGTCGTGGCGGCCACGCCGTCGCGGATGTACTCGACCGGGACGGTCTTGCCCACGGGCGTCTCCGCGAGAATCTCGCGCATCCTCTCGGCGTCATGAACCGGCTTGCCGTCGAAGCTCTTGATGATGTCGCCCCCGATGAGTCCGGCGCGGACGACGGCCGTCTCCGGCCCGGCGATGCCGACGATGAGCGCGCCGCCGCCGGGTGCCGTCTCGAACCCGTCGACGCCGAGGAAGGACTTGACCGGCGCGGCGACGTTTCGGCCGCCGCCCCGCGACCTCATCGAGAGCGGCACCATGCCGCCCGCGATCAAAAGCACCAGCGCGATTATCACCCAGAGCCACCAGCCGCCGCGCGCCGGGCGGGCCGGCTTCGCCCACATCGAGGGCGCGCCCGCCTCCTGCGGCTGGTTGAGCGCCGACGTCGCGCCGAAGGGCTGGATGGGCTGCATGGGGGCGGCGCCCCAGGTCTGGCGCGGGGCGAAGGGGTCTGTGGCCGGCGGCGGCGCGGTCGGCGTCGGCATCGAAGAGGCGTCGAAGCGCTGCGTGGCGACGTACTCCTCGACGCCCTCGCCCAGACGGTAGCCGCACATGCGGCAGAACCTGAGTCCGGCGATGAGCGTCGCGCCGCAGCTCGGGCAGTTGACGTTGTC
>DASVSK010001114.1:0-1667 GCA_036388135.1 Pyrinomonadaceae bacterium
GTTCGTCACCCGCCCGAACAGCACGCGCTGCAACATCCAGAGCATGTAGACCGCCGCCCAGATGACGCCCGTCGCCGCCAGCATCGTCACGACCCAGATGCGCGTCACGTTGTGGACGGCGGGGTCGGAGTTCCACGCCCCGAACATGATGAGGAACTCGCCGACGAAGCCGTTCAGCAGCGGCAGCCCCACCGACGAGAGCGAGGTGAAGACGAGGAAGGTGGCGAAGAGCGGCATCGGCTTCGACAGCCCGCCGAAGTCCGCGATCATGCGTGTGTGCCGCCGCTCGTAGATCATCCCGACCAGCAGGAAGAGCGCGCCGGTCGAGACCCCGTGGTTGAGCATCTGGTAGAGCGCCCCCTGCATGCCCGACTCGGTGAAGCTGAACATGCCGAGCACGACGAAGCCCATGTGGCTCACCGACGAGTAGGCGACGAGGCGCTTGACGTCCGGCTGCACCATCGCCACCAGCGCGCCGTAGATGATGCCGATGACGGCGAGCACGATGAAGAGCGGCGCGAACTCGCGCGTCGCCTCGGGGAAGAAGGCGAAGTTGAACCGCATCAGCCCGTAGGTGCCCATCTTCAGGAGCACGCCCGCGAGGATGACCGAGCCCGCGGTCGGGGCCTCCGTGTGCGCGTCGGGCAGCCACGTGTGGAGCGGGAAGAGGGGAATCTTGATGCAGAAGGCGAGGGCGAAGAGGCCGAAGAGGATGGCCTGCTCGCGCGTGGCGACGCCGTTCGCGGTCAGCGACAGCTTGCCCTGCTGGAGCGCGTCCAGAAGCAGCGCGTAGTCGAACGTGCCCGCGCCGCCGCCCGCGCCGCCCGCGTAGAGGTACCAGAGCCAGATGATGCCGGCGAGCATCAGGAGGCTCCCGACCGCCGTGTAGATGAAGAACTTGACCGCCGCGTAGAGCCGCCGCTCGCCGCCCCACGCGCCGATGAGGAAGAACATCGGGACGAGCGACGCCTCGAAGAAGAGGTAGAAGAGCAGCAGGTCGAGCGAGACGAAGACGCCGATCATCGCCGACTCTAGCAGCAGCATGAAGGTGAAGAAGGCGAGCGGCCGCTTCTCGACCGAAGTCCAGCTCGACAGGATGGAGATGGGCACGAGCAGCGTGGTCAGAATCACGAGCCACAGGCTGATGCCGTCGACGCCGACGTGGTAGCGCGCGCCGATGGACTCGACCCACAGGACGTCCGTCACGAAGTGGAACGCGCCGCCCGCGCCCAGCCCCACGGGCTGCGTCAGCAGGAGCAGCGAGGCGGCGAACGTGACGAGCGAGAACCCGAGCGCGACCCAGCGGTAGTGCTCCTTGCGGGCGTAGGGCGCGAAGCCGTGCAGGGCGACGGCGAGCGCCCCGGCGAGCGGGAGCAGGATGAGAATCGTGAGCAGGTATTGCTGCATGACTGTTTACCGTATGAGCCAGGCGTTGTAGGCGAAGTAGCCGACGACGGCCAGCGCGCCGAGCAGGATGATGGCCGCGTAGGAGCGGACGAAGCCGGGTTGCAGGTAGCGCAGCACGCCGCCGAGCGCGGCCGTCCCGCGCCCGACGCCGTTGACGATGCCGTCGATGACGCCCACGTCGAAGAACCGCCACAGCCCCTCGCGCGAGCCCGACTTGATGGGGCGGATCAGCGCCGCGTCGTAGATTTCGTCGACGTAAT